>JASHXW010000264.1 GCA_030043395.1 Streptosporangiaceae bacterium | reverse complement strand
CGTCGTCATGTCGGTCCAGGGCGAGATCGACTTGTACACCGTCCCCCGGCTCCAGCGCGAGCTAACCGGCGTGCTCACCGCTGGCGGCCCGGTGCGGCTGATCGTCGACCTGTCCGGTGTCGACTTCTGTGACTCCACCGGCGTCAACGTGCTGCTCGCTGCGCATCGCCAGGCCCGCGAGGCCGGCGGCGACCTGGAGCTGGCGGCACCCCGGCCGGCCGTGCGCAAGATCTTGCAGGTGACCGGGCTCGAAGCGGTCTTCACCGTGATCGAGAATCCGCCGCAGGCGGTCACCAGCTAGCTCCCCCTAGGTAGCCAGGGCAGCCGGGGGTTCGGTCTAGGATCACATCCATGTCGCCGCCCGGCGACCTGGCCGTCGTCATCCCAGCCAGGAACGAGTACGACCGGATAGCCGCCACCGTGCGGGGCGCTGGCCGGATACCTGGCGTGGAAATGGTCGTCGTGGTGGACGACGGCTCAAACGACGGAACCGGGTGCGTGGCGGCGGCAGAGGGAGCGATCGTCGTCAGGCACGCCCGCAATCGCGGGAAGGCTGCAGCCCTGGAGACCGGGGCGGAAGCCGTACGGGCGATCGAGACGAGGGAAGGCAACGGCCCGCGGCACCTGCTCTTCCTTGACGCTGACCTCGCCGACACCGCCGAACACGCCGGGCCGCTAGCCGAGCCCGTCCGGGCCGGTCAAGCCGACATGGCCATCGCCGTGTTCGCCAGCCGCGTCAGGCTCGGCGGCCACGGCATCGTCATCGGGCTCTCCGGTGCCGGAATCGAGCGGCTGACCGGCTGGCGGCCTGCCGAGCCGCTCAACGGCCAGCGCTGCCTGACCAGGGCGGCTTTCGAAGCTGCGCGGCCGCTCGCGCCGGGCTGGGGCGCCGAAACCGGGCTGACCATCGACCTGCTCCGCCAGGGCATGCGCGTCGTGGAAGTGCAGGTGCCGCTCGCGCACCGGGCTACTGGCCAGGACGTGGCCTCGCAACTGCACCGCGCGCATCAGCTCGCCGACGTCGCGCGGGCGCTCGCCGCACGCCAGCCGTGGCAGCGAGCGGCCTCGTGAGCGCCACCACCCGGAAGGCCGGCCGCTGCGCGTACCTGGGCCCGCGGGGCACGTTCTGCGAGCAGGCGGTCATGGCCTTGCACCCGGGCAATGAGTTCGAGCCAGTCCCGTGTTCCTCGATCGAGGCGACCCTGGACGCCGTCCGGACTGGCCGGGCGGGCCGCGCGGTCGTACCGATCGAGAGTTCTGTCGAGGGCGGGGTTAACGCAACTCTTGACGAGCTAGCCGTCGGGCAACAGCTGGTGATCACGGCCGAAGTCATAGTCCCCGTCGTATTCGCGCTACTGGCCAGGCCGGGCACCGGGCTCGCGGACATCAAGGTCGTAGGCGGCCACCCGGTCGCCCAGCCGCAGTGCCGCCGCTGGCTAGCGGCGCACCTGCCTGGCGCGCTCTGGCGCCAGACGCTGTCTAACGCCGATGCCGCGCAGCAGGTTGCCGACGGGGACCTCGACGCGGCGCTGGCCGGCGGCTTCGCCGCCAAGCACTATCAGCTCGCCATCCTCGCCGACGGCGTCCACGACAACGAGCGTGCCGTGACCAGGTTCGTGGAGGTCGGCCTGCCCGGGCCGCTGCCGCAGGCGACCGGAGCGGACAGGACTTCGGTCGTCGCCTTCCTGGCCGACGACCATCCTGGCGCGCTGATGGACATACTCGGCCAGTTCGCCTTCCGGGGAGTGAACCTGAGCCGGATCGAGTCCCGCCCGACCGGCGAGGGCATCGGCAGGTACTGCTTCTTCATCGACTGCGAGGGACACGTGTCAGGCCCTCGCGTCGGCGAGGCGCTCATGGGATTGCGCAGGACGTGCAGTGATGTGAGATTCCTGGGCAGCTACCCACGGGCGGACGGCGGGCTTACCGACTCGAGCCCGCCGCCGGCGGATCTGCGCGATAAAGCCGACGCGGAGTTCAGCGATGCCGCAAGCTGGCTCGATCGGGTTAGGTCAGGACGCTTAGCGCCCTGCCTTGACTGAACCTGGGTGGGTGCGTGCGAAGTGCCGGCTCCGTTACAGGTAGGGGCCGGACGAGCGCTCCTGCGGCTGGGAGTTGTCCTGGGCGCCTGGCATCATGCCGGGCGGTAGTGCCCTGCGCATTTGCTCGAGCTGAGCGCGGGCGGCCATCTGCTGAGCGAAAAGCGTCGTCTGGATGCCGTGGAACAAGCCCTCGAGCCAGCCGACCAGCTGCGCCTGGGCGATCCGCAGCTCGGCCTCGCTGGGGATCTCCCCCTCGGCGAACGGCAGGGACAGCCGCTCTAGCTCCTCGACGAGCTCCGGGGCCAGCCCTTCCTCAAGTTCCTTGATCGAGCTCTCGTGGATCTCCTTGAGCCGTGCCCTGCTCTTCTCGTCCAGGGGCGCGGCCTTCACCTCGTCGAGCAGCTGGCGGATCATGCTCCCGATGCGCATGACCTTGGCGGGCTGCTCGACCATTTCGGTGACTGGCCGCTCGCCGCCGACCTCCGATGCGTCGGTCTCGATGGCGACGCCGTCAGGACCGACCACGACGACCTTGCCAAGCTGCTCGGCGGGTGACTCCCTGTGCTCGTTCATGGTCCCTAGTCTGGCGAGTAACCCCGAGTGACGCAGCAGCGGGTGGGAGTTGTTATGCAATGAGCAGGATTTTCCCTACGTGATCTCCGGCCTCGATGAGCCGGTGTGCCTGCGCGGCTTGGGCCAGCGGCAGTGTCCTGTCGATCACCGGGTGGATGTGGCCAGAGCTGATCAATGGCCAGACCTGGTCGCGGACCGCGGTCACGATGGCCGCCTTCTCGCTGAGCGGCCTGGCCCGCAGCGACGTCGCGTGCACGCTGGCCCGTTTGCGCAGCAGCGCGTTGAGGTCGAGTTCGGCCCTGGTACCGCCCTGCAAGCCGATCACGACCAGCGCACCGCCGGGCGCGAGTGCTGTCACGTTCCGCGACAGGTAACTCGCACCCATGATGTCGAGGATCACGTCGGCACCGCGGCCGCCGGTGAAGTCGCTGATGGCCGAGACGAAGTCGTCGTCGGCATAGTTGATCGCGAGGTCTGCGCCAAGTTCCCGGCACCGGGCGAGCTTGGCCGGGGTTCCCGCCGTGCAGGCCACCCTGGCGCCCAGGGCCCGGCCCAGCTGGATCGCGAAGGTGCCGATGCCGCTTGCCCCGCCGTGCACGAGAAACGTCTGGCCGGGCCGCAGGCCCGCCAGCGTGACCACGTTGGAATGGACCGTGCAGGCGACCTCGGGCAGCCCGGCAGCGTCGGTAACGCTCACCCCGGCAGGTAGCGGCAGCACCTGGCCGGCCGGCACCGCGACCTTCTCCGCGTAGCCACCGCCGGCCAGCAGCGCGCACACCTGGTCGCCGGCGTTCCAGCCAGCGACCCCCTCGCCCAGTGCCGCGATCCGGCCGGCGCACTCCAGGCCGGGGTAGGACGGTGCGCCAGGCGGTGGCGGGTACATGCCCTGGCGCTGCAGCAGGTCGGCGCGGTTCACCCCGGCGGCGGCGATGTCGATGAGCACTTCACCAGGCTGCGGAACGGGGTCGGCGACGTCGGTGACCTGGAGCACGTCGGGTCCGCCTGGCGAGGCGATCGTGATGGCTCGCATGCTGTTAGCTCTACCACATCCCGATGTGACAACAATGTTGTTACTGTTATTGACATGGCTGTGAAGACCATCAGCATCAGCATGGACGAGCGCACCTACCGGCAGGCCAAGGCGGCTGCCGAGCAGGCTGGCCTTCCGATGTCGGCGTGGATGTCGAGGTCCGCCAGGGAGAAGGTGCAACGCGACGCGGCGGCTGCGGTGGCTGAGCTTGACCGCGGCACCGGGCAGGCCTGGGCGGCCTGGACCGAGGCGAACGAGCAGGACTTCGGGACCCCGGAGGCGGGGAAGGGCGCTGCGTGAATCGCGGCGACGTCTACGCCCATAAGGGGCTCGGACGCGCCGGGTATGTGGTCATCGTCAGCAACGACGGCTTCAGCGCGGTCACCGGCCATCCGGTCGTGGTCCGGGTCAGCGACCGGCCCGATCTCACCGAGACTCCCTATGTCGTGGCTCTGACCAGCGCGGATGAGCTGAGCGGGCATCTTGAGTCGTACTCCGTGGTCCGGCTGCGGAGGGAGCGACTCGGCGCTGAGCCTGTTGGGCGCGTCTCGGCGGGTACGCTGCGCAAGCTCGATGACGCGCTGGCCCTGCTGTTCGACTATGGCGCCTAGGGGCGGGGAGATGGCAGCAGGCGAAGAGCGCGACGGGGTTGCGCTGACCAACCTCGACCAGCCGCTGTTCGACGGGGCGGACGCCACCAAGCGCGATCTGGTCGACTACCTGGACGCGGCATCAGGCCGGATCATCCCGGCTTTGCGTGACCGGCCGCTGTCGGTGATCCGCGTGCTGCGTGGCCAGCGGCCATTCATGCAGAAGAACGTTCCCGACTACGCCCCTGACTGGGTGCAGACCGTCTCGATGTGGGCCCAGGCCTCTGGCCGCGACGTCAGGTATGCGCTGTGCGACGACCGGCGGACCCTGCTGTGGTTCGCGAACCAGCGCGCCATCGAGTATCACGTCACGCTGGTCAGCGCGGGGCACTGGGACCGTCCGGACTGTCTTGTGCTGGACATCGATCCTCCTGATACATCAGGATCGTTCCCGCTCGCGGTCCGCGCGGTCCAGCTAGTCGGGCAGGCGCTCGCAGGCACCGGGCTGGCTGGCGCGGTCAAGACCAGCGGCGCGAAAGGGCTGCACATCTTCGTTCCGCTCGACGGCACGGCGGGGCTGGAGGACGCCGCCGCCGCGACCCGGGCGATCGCGGCACGCGCCGAGCGACTGGATCCCGAGTTGGCTACCACGGCGTTCATCAAGGAGGACCGGCACGGCAAGGTATTCCTCGACTCCACCAGGGCGGGCGGTGCCACCGTCGTGTCGGTCTACTCGCCGCGGGCGCGGCCCGGAGTGCCCGTGTCGTTTCCTGTGGCCTGGTCCGACCTGGGCGAGGTGAGCCCGGCCGACTTCACCATCAAGACGGTCGCCAGGCTTGGCCAGGGACCCGATTCTGATCCGTGGGCCACGATGATGCCAGCCCCGCAGCCGCTTCCCGCCGACCTGGTTGCCGAAGGCCACGAGATCCCGATAGCCAGGGTCCAGGCGATGCACGAGGGCAAGCGCCGCAAGAGAGCCAGGGACGCCTAGCCCGCACCGGGCGGTTATGCCGGGCGGTTATGCCGGGCGGTCATGCCGGGCGGTCATGCCCGGCGATTGCTGGCCTTCGGGCCGCTATCGTTAGAGTCGCTCCGCTGGAGGGTTCGCATAGTGGACTAGTGCAGCCGCCTTGAAAGCGGCCAGGGCTGGTGACAGTCCTCGTGGGTTCGAATCCCACACCCTCCGC
>JASHXW010000028.1 GCA_030043395.1 Streptosporangiaceae bacterium | reverse complement strand
GACGACCTGCTGCGGATCCAGAAGGTGCTACGGGCGGCCACGCCGCGCAGCATCGTGATCATGAACGAGATCTTTACTTCCACCACGCTCAGCGACGCGCGCTTCCTGGGCCAGAAGGTGCTGAGCAAGGTCGTCGAGCTCGACCTGCTGTGCGTCTACGTGACCTTCATCGACGAGCTAGCCAGCTACGCCCCCAGCGTGGTCAGCATGACCAGCCTGATCGTCCCCGATGATCCGGCTCGGCGCACCTTCAAGGTGCTGCGCCGGCCTGCCGATGGCCTTGCCTATGCGCTGGCAATCGCGGACAAGCATGCCGTCACCTATGAACAGCTGCGCGCAAGGATCGGCGCATGAAGGCCCATCTGCTCTTCGCCGACCAGGACTTCGATACGAGCGCGGCCCTTCCGGCCAACCATCGCGACCTGACCAGCGACCTTGAGCTGAACACGCTGCTCAACGAGATGGCAGCGGGCGACCGGTACCTGCTGGACATCTCCAGGAAGGTACTGCTCGCCAGCATGCGCGAGCCGGAGCAGATCCGGTACCGGCAGCGCGTCCTCGCCGACTGCCTGGCCGAGCCGGAGATCATCCGCGAGATGTACGACATCGCCGTCGGGGCGCTGGCGGACAAGCGCAGCGTGTGGGGGTTCTTCACCTCGCAGAGCCCCTCGTCCATCCTGTACGGCGCGGTCAGCCAGCTCGAGGTACTGGTCGTCCGGCTCAGGCAATTGCGCACGGTAGCCGACGAGCACGCAGCCAAGTTCTCCTCCGACGGCCTGACGGCCTTCTTTCGCACCGTGCAGGGCGAACTCGATGACGACTACTTCGAAACACTCAGGGAGCACCTCAGGCAGCTCCGGTTCCGCGGCGGCGAGCTCATCAGCGCCCAGCTCGCCGGGGACAACAGCGGAATCAACTACGTCCTGCGCTCGGGTAGCGCCAGGCGCAGCTGGCGCGAACGGATAGGGATCGCGCCCCGGACGGTCTACTCGTTCTCGATCCCGCCCCGCGACGAGGCCGGAGCTCAGGCGCTGTCGGAGATCACGGGGCGCGGGATCAACCTGGTCGCTAACGCGGCAGCTCAGTCCGCCGATCACATCGCCAGCTACTTCACGATGCTGCGCGCCGAGCTTGGCTTCTACGTCAGCTGCCTGAACCTGGCCAGTCAGCTCAGTGCCAGGAGCCTGCCGGTTACCTTCCCCGAGCCCGCGAGCTGGCCCACCGGGGCTCTTTCCTGCACGGACCTGCGCGATGTCTGCCTGGCTCTGCGCACCGGGCAAGTCGTCGGCAACGACGTCGACGCCGACGGCACGCAGCTGACGATCATCACCGGCGCCAATTCCGGTGGTAAGTCGACCTTCCTGCGCAGCTTCGGCCTTGCCCAGCTCATGATGCAAGCTGGCATGTTCGTCGTCGCCGGGGCCTTTCGTGCCAGCGTCGTCGAGGCGATCTACACGCACTTCATCCGAGAGGAGGACCCGACGCTGGTCAGCGGGCGCCTGGACGAGGAGCTCGGCAGGATGAGCGCCATTGCCGATGAGATCGGGCCACGCTGCCTCATGCTGTTCAACGAGTCATTCGCCGCCACTAATGAGCGAGAAGGCTCGGAGATCGGCCGCCAGATCGTCCAGGCGCTGCTCGAGGCGGACGTCAGGGTCTTCTTCGTTACCCATCACTTCGACCTAGCCGACAGCTTCCACAGCCAGGCCAGCTCGAGGATGCTGTTCCTGCGAGCGCCCAGGCAGCCCGGCGGCAAGCGGGTTTTCAAGCTTGTCGTCGCTCCGCCGCTGCCTACCAGCTATGGCGTCGACATCTACCAGCGGATCGGCGGCTGGGAGTGACCTGGCATTGGCCCGATCCAAACCTTGAGCGCCACCTGCCCGGCAAGCGTCGACTTCTCGATCACAGGGCGCCGATCAGGTACGCGATGAGTATGACGGCGAACACGTAGAACAGGTACAGGTTGACATCGCCGGACTGCATCGGCCGGATGACGTCGGCGAGCCATTCCACGCCGCGCACGACTGGCCGGTACAGGTAACGCTGGAAGATCGGCGTCACCTCGGTCTCGTAGTGCACCGGGCCGGACCGCCCAGCCGGATCGTCCGATGCGCGATTCAGATGTACCGAGGGCCGGTAAAGCGCCTCGAAAGTCACCCGGGTCGGCGCCGAGAAGGTCATCGCCGAATACTGCATCCGAGGCCGGAATGCCACCATCCCGCCGTCCCACACAGGCACGACGACCGACTCGGCGCGACGCCGGCCGGCATAGTAAATGAGAAGGGGCACGATCGATATCGCGACCAGGAATATTGCCAGGTAGGTCGGAGAGAACGCCGAGAAGTCGGTGTGCGCTGGGATGATCGTCAGGTCCCCGGGCAGCAGGTCCGGCCGCAACGCGACACCCGTCACCGCGCTGACGCCACGCGAGAGCGCCAGCACCACCAGCGGCGCGCCGACGGCGAGCGCCACGCAGGCGACCGCGAGGAGCCCGGGTCCGGCTACCGGCTGGCCCTCCTCGCTGGCCCCGGACGCCTGCCGGGTGCGCGGCATGCCGAGGAACGGGATGCCGTACCCGCGCACGAAGGCGTAGATCGCCAGCCCGCCCGTCAGCCCCAGGGTCGCCGCTGCGACGACGATCAGGATCGCGACCAGGTGGCTGCCGGTCCGGAAGCCCTGGAACAGCCCCTGGAAGATCAGCCATTCGCTGACGAACCCGTTGAGCGGGGGAAGCGCGGCGATGCCGAGCGTGCCGATCAGCGTGATGACCGCGCTGCGGGGGAGCCGGTGGATGAGGCCGCCGAGCCGGTCCATGTCCCTGGTCCCGGCTGCGTGCTCGATCACCCCGGCTTCCAGGAACAGCAACGTCTTGTACGTGCCGTGATTGGCGACGTGATACAGCCCGGCCAGCAGCAGGAACGCCCAGAGCGCGCGCTGTCCGTACGAGCCGAACGTCATCGCCGCGCCGAACGCGGTCACGATGATGCCGATGTTCTCGATCGTCGAGAATGCCAGGAAGCGCTTGAGATCGCGCTCGCTCAGCGCGTACAAGATGCCGATCGCGGCCGTCATCGCTCCCACGGCCATCGTCACCAGCCCCACCCAGGCTGACGGAATCGGCAGCAGCCGGAAGGCGAACAGCGCGATGCCGTACGCGCCGAGGTTGACCACGAGCCCGGACAAGAACGCCGAGCCGTCGGCGGGGGCGACTGGATGCGCCTCGGGCAGCCATACATGCAGCGGAACCAGGCCCGCCTTGAAGCCGAAGCCGGTGAGCGCGAGCAGGTAGGCCGTGTCCCGCCAGCCAGCCGGCATCAGGTGCGCGCGGGCCGTGATGACGTCAAGTTGCATGGAGTGCGTCTTGGTCGCCAGGATGACGAAGGCAGCCACCACCAGCACGAAGCCGGTCTCGGACAGCGCCAGGAACCAGAAGGCCCCGCCTGCTACCTCGCGCCGCCCCGGATGCCGCAGGATCAGCAGGTAGCACAGCAGGGCGACCGACTCCCACGCCACCAGGAACGTGACGATGTTGGCAGCGGTGAGCACGGCCAGGCACGCCAGGCACGCGAGGTTGAAGACCGCCAGGTACAAGCTGGTCGCCGGGCCGCGCTGGTGGTAGCGGATCGCGTACATGGCGATAGCCAGCGCCACGAGCCCGAGCAGGGCGGCGAACACGCCGGCCAGCCCGGTCGCCTGGAGTTGCAGGGTGCCGACGACGACCGACCCGCCGGCTGAGACCAGGCGCGAGTCGCCCCACCACAACGACGACGCGCCGCCCGCGATGGCCGCGATTCCGGCGAGTGCGGAGATCGTGCACGCGGCCCGCACGGACTGACGGCCAACCAGCCCTGGCCGGGTCCCGGCGAGGGCGCATGCGGTCGCCAGCGCCCAGCCGGCTGCTGCGACAAGGAGCCAGGTCAGCGCGGTCACGGTGAGCCCTCCTGCCCGCTGACGGCGGCGAAGCTCAGGCCGCCAACCTTCTCGGCAAGCCGGTCGACGGCGACCAGCAGCCCGTGCAGCAGCGCAAGCGGGCTCGGCGGGCAGCCGGGTATCCAAACGTCCACGGGCAGGATCTGGTCCACGGAGCCGTGCACGAAGGCGTCAGCCTGGTAGACGCCGCCGAGCGCGCAAGCACCGGTAGCCACCACCACTTTCGGCCCGGGCATGGCCTCGTATGCCTTGCGGGCCGCGACGTCGAAAGCCCGGATCGCCGGACCGGTCACCAAGAGCAGGTCAGCATGCCGGGGGGCCGGGGTGAAGAAGAACCCCAGCCGATGCAGGTCATAGTGCGGGGCGGTGAGCAGCCTGATCTCCTGCTCGCACACTGCGCACGACCCGGTGTCGAGAGTCCGGATGTGCAGGCTGCGCGCGAAGAGCGTCGCGACCCGGTCGCGGAGCTGGGAGGCGCCGCCCACCAGGTCCTCGGCGTAGCCGGCGTCTTGTGACGGCGCGGGAGCGGGACTCTCCGCGCCGTCAGTGCGGGGCTGGTCGCCTGTCATGATCCTGCCTCCTGCAGGGGGATGCGCTTCATGAGGTGCTCGCGGGCCGTGGCGGCGAGCTCGAAGACTCCGCTCGACTCGACGGCGTGCGGGGCGATCTCCTCGCACCGGCCGCACGCGGTGCAGGCGCCGACGTCGAACGCCAGGATGGCGCCGTCCACTGCCAGCGCGTGGCTGGGGCAGGCGTCGACCATCTCGCGCGCGGCGGCCCGGTCCAGCGCGCCTGGCCGGAAGGCCGGCGGCGTCGGGAGGCTCGCGGCACTGACGTCGGGACGGGCGGGGTACCTGGTGGTGACCACGCCGCGGCGCAGTCCCCGCAGGAACCACAGGGCCATTCGGCTCACCTCGCTTAGCGTGCTGTCCCGGCCACCGTCAGCCAGAAGCTGGCCTCGATGATGGGGATGTCGGTGAAGACGTTCTGCGATCGGCAGGCGTCGTCGAAGCCGCGCCAGTTCCGCACGGACGCGGGTCGGAGCCTGGCTCTGGCTATCCGGCCGTTCTCGTCCAGCCGCACGAAGGCAAGCGCCTCGCCGCGCGGTGTCTCAGCCCAGCCCAGGCCGCTGGCTCCCGGGCCTGTGGCGGCGGCAGCGCTGGCTGGGGTCGCGGGCAGCGCCGTGCCTTCGGCGCTTGTCCCGGCCTCAAGAAGCTCGGTGATCAGCCGAACCGACTCCGCGGCCTCGTCCTGCATGACGCCGAACCTGGACAGCACGTCGCCCTTGCTGCGCTGCGCGACCTCGGGCCGGTGCTCGGTATAGGGGGGAGCGGGGTGGTCCACCCGGGAATCGATGCCGACGCCGGCAGCACGGGCCACCGGGCCGACTAGCCCGAGGCGCGATGCCTGCTCCCCAGTGACGATTCCGGCCGCCTCGAGGCGGTCGAGGAAGGAGTTCGTCCGCGCCAGGGCGTCGGCTGCCCGGCGCAGTTCCCCGTACGCGGCAGGCAGGCCAGTCCGCAGCGCCTGCACGTCCGGTGAGCGGCGCGCACCACCGACTGCCACGACGCCGAACAGGTATCGGTGCCCGAACACGGCAGCGTTGAGTCGCAGCAAGCGTTCCAGGGCGATCTCCGCCGCGGACTGGCCGACGCTCAGCCCGGTCGCCTGGCACAGCGCGGCCGTGGCGGCGGCGTGGTTGTACAGGCGCTCAAGCTCGAGGGCGACAGCCCTGGACCGTTGCGCGGCTGGGGGCGCGGTGACTGCAAGAGCAGACTCCACCGCAGCGGCGAAAGCCCAGGAGACGCCGACTGCACTGAGGCCCTCGGCTCGCTCCACGAGGAAGAGCGCATCCCGGGGATCGCGTCCGCGGAGGCGCCATTCCATGCCGCGGTGCTTGTGCCAGGTGAACATGTACAAGTCGACGACTTCCTCGCCGCTGGTCACCAAGCCGTAGTACAGCGATTCCACCCCCACCTGGCGGACCGGGCCGAAGGGGAACTCGAACGCGTGCCCGCCTACGGTGTGCGGGGCGTGGGCTTCTTCGGGCGGCTCCTGCGGCGGGCGGCCGAGTCGCGGCAAGCCAGGCGCGGCGTGGGGCGGCAGCGCGACGCGGTTCAGTGGCTTGCCCGAGGCTGGCCGGATGCCGAACTGCTCGTAGATCTCGCATTCTTCGGCGAATGCGGACGGGGCGATATCGGACAGGGGCGGGTAGGTGTCCGCGGTGACGTCCGAGCGCACCACGATGTACCGCTGCTGCGTGTCCAGCGCCCAGACCAGTTGCAGCGTCACGGGATCGACGCCGTCAGCGAACAGGTCAGCCAGCCGGGCACCCGCGCCGGCCATGTGGGTGACCGCGGACTCGAGTTCGGCAGGCGGGACCGTCACTGCCCGCGCGCCGCCGCTGTCGCCTGGTACCGCGCCGCTTACCGAAGCGAGCAAGCCGGCGAAAGGATCGGCCTGGCCAGACTGGATGGCCGTCATGTGATGGCCGCCATCGAGTGCAGGATCGCCGTGTTCAACCCGGCCGGGATCCACAAGCCGAGCGCAAGCAGCGCGATCAGGCCCACGGCGAGCGGGATGACCCTGGTCCAGTGCGCCGCCCTGCCCTGGTAAGGATCGCTGGGCGCTGGTTCGCCATCCTGCGGCTGCGTCTGCTTCCCCGTGACCATGCCCATGGTGGTCCTGGCGAAGGCGATGAACGCGACGGCCAGCAGCGCGAGCAGCAGGAGCGGCAGGACCGGGCTCGCCCGCG
>JASHXW010000263.1 GCA_030043395.1 Streptosporangiaceae bacterium | reverse complement strand
GGTGTTCGACGTGATCGGCCTGTCGCGCGACGAGGCGCGAGCGCAGTTCGGCTTCCTGCTCGATGCGCTGCGGTTCGGCCCTCCGCCGCATGGCGGCATCGCGTTTGGCTGGGACCGGCTTCTCATGCTGCTGACCGGCCGGGAGTCGATCAGGGACGTCATCGCCTTCCCCAAGGCGGCCTCGGGCAGCGATCCGCTCACCGGGGCGCCGACGACGATCACGTCCGCGCAGCGCAAGGAAGCTGGCATCGATGCCAAGCCGGGAGCGCATCCTTCAGCTGGCTAAGCATGCCTGCCCGGCCGCTCGGCCAGGGCCTGGCTTGGCCAGCAAGCCGGACGGGCTTAGCCACCTCCGGTAGTTCAGCTGAGCAGGCGCGCTGGATCGAGGGCGATGCTGAACGGAGCAGGCAGGCGGAGCGCCTGGCCGGCCGTGGCGACCTCCTTGCGCGCGTACCCGCGCTCGCCCGGCTCGCTGAACAGGGTTACTGCGGGCGGGTCGGCGTAGTAGTCGATCAGCAGGTAGAGCGGCACGCCGCCCTGGGCGTAGGCGCGGACCTTGAGGTCGCGATCCTCGCGGCGGCTCGACGGTGACACCACTTCCGCGACGAGAAGCAGGCCCGAGGACAGCAGCTCGCTGTCGCCGCATTCCGGCGCATCCGCGGGCGCGACCATCAGGTCGGGGATAAGCCGTTCCCGGGTGGCGGTTATTTGCGCGGTGAGGTTGGTGTGGCGCTCCCACTGACGCCGCTTTACCTTTGCGAGCTGGTCCATCAACTCGGTGACGACGTTCGAATGCCTCCGGTTCGCGGTCGGGCTCACGACGATCTGCGCGTCAATAAGCTCGATCCGGTGCCCGGGCAGGTCCATCGTCTGCCAGAGTTGCTCGAGTTCGGCCAACTCAGCCTGCTCGACCTCTGCCAGGCTTGGTCGGGGCACGGCCATCGCCCAGGTCTCCAGTTCGGTGCTTGCAGCCACGTCAATGCTCACCTCCACGGTACGCCTCGGCGGTCTTTCCTGGCTGCGCCGAAATGTAGCGAGCGGCACTGACAGCCGAGCCGCGTCGCAGTCCGGCCGGCCTGACGGCGGCCGGCGGTAGGGTCAAGCCGTGGCAGGTCGGGATCCAGGGCCGCAGGGCGCCAGCCTGTTCGACGCGGCGGGCGAGGAGGCGGCCAGGGCCGTCGCGCCCCTGGCTGTCCGGATGCGGCCGCGGAACCTGGACGAAGTGGTCGGCCAACCGCACCTGACCGGCGCCGGGTCGCCGCTGCGCAAGCTGGTCGATCATTCCGCGCCCATGTCTGTCCTGCTCTGGGGCCCGCCCGGAACGGGCAAGACGACGCTCGCCTACGTGCTGAGCCAGGTGACCAGCAGGCGCTTCATCGAGTTGTCCGCCGTCTCAGCAGGCGTGAGCCAGGTGCGGGCCGCCATCGAGTCGGCCAGGACCGACCTTGGCATGACGGGGACTCAGACGCTGCTATTCATCGACGAAGTGCACAGGTTCAACAAGGCCCAGCAGGACGCCCTGCTGCCAGCCGTGGAGAACCGGTGGGTCTCGTTCGTCGGGGCGACTACCGAGAACCCGTCCTTTTCCGTGGTCGGGCCGCTCATGTCGCGGTCACTGCTGCTTACGCTGCGGCCGCTCGGCGAGGAGGACATGCGCCTCGTCATCGACCGCGCGCTGACCGACGAACGCGGCTTCGCTGGCGCGGTGTCGCTGACCGAGGAGGCGATCGTCGAGTTGCTGCGGATGGCGGGCGGGGATGCCAGGCGCGCCCTGACCTACCTCGAGTCCGCCGCGCTCGGGCTGCCCGCGGGCGGCGTGGTCGACATCGCGGTCCTGGAACGGGCCGTCGACCGGCTCGCTGTCCGCTACGACCGGGCGGGCGACCAGCACTATGACGTGATCAGCGCGTTCATCAAGAGCATCAGGGGCAGTGACGCGGACGCAGCGCTGCACTACCTCGCGCTGATGATCGAGGCTGGCGAGGACCCCAGGTTCATCGCCAGGAGGCTCATCGTGCACGCCAGCGAGGACGTGGGGATGGCCGACCCGTCTGCCCTTGGCGTCGCGGTCGCAGCGGCACAGGCCGTCGAGTTCGTCGGCTTGCCCGAGGCGCGAATCAACCTCGCCCAGGCCGTCATCCACCTTGCGCTGGCGCCGAAGTCCAACTCGGTGGTGCGCGCGATCGGCGCCGCAGCGGACGACGTGCGGTCCGGCAGGACTGGCGCGGTGCCGCCGCACCTGAGGGACGCGAGCTACCGAGGCGCGGCCAGGCTGGGCCACGGCAAGGGATACCTGTACCCGCATGACTACCCGGAGGGGATCGTGCGGCAGGCTTACCCGCCGCGAGAAGCGGCGGGCCACCGGTACTACGAGCCGTCGCGGCACGGCGCCGAAGCCAGGTACGCGGACCGGGCGGAGCGGATCAGGGCAGTGCTCGACGGCACGAGCGGCGAAGCGGATGGTCCCGGGCCTGATGGATCCGAGCCAGCCGCACCCGGCCCACGCGGGTCCGAGCTAGCAGGGAGCGAGCCAGCAGGAAGCGAGCCAGCCGCCTCCGAGCCAGCAGCCTCCGAGTAAGGAAGCCCGACCCACGCGGATCCGAAGCGGGCGCGGCAATGGCGAATCGCGGGCTCGGGCCGGCCGCTAGGCTGATTTGGCCAATGGCCGCTCCTTCGACGAGCGGGACAGCGCAATCGCGGCACTGAGTGCATTCGCGGCAGCGAGCCGGGTAGCCGCAGTTGTGCCGGAAGCTAGCTGGCAAGATCTGAAAGGCAGCCGGCTGATCCAGGTGACCGGGAATGGCCAGCTGAAGTGAGCGACATGATCCAGGTGACCATGCGCCAGGTGATCAGGGAAGGGAGCCGCGGCAGATGGACGCCGGGCAGCTAGCTGCGCTGATCGCGGCCGCATTCTTCGCCGTCGGCGTCTGCGTCGGCGTATACGTCTTGTTCAGGCTGGCGAGGCTGATCTCGGTCGCGACCACGGTGGTCACCGGATATCAGGTCAGCGCGCAGGAGCTGCTGAGCCGGTCGCAGGCGATCGTCGACCGGGCAGACGAGCAGCTGGCCCGGACTGGCGCGCTCGCTGACAGCGTCGAGCAGGTGACCGCCAGCATGACCGACCTGTCCGAGCAGGTGTCCGCGGTGGCCGGGACGGCCAGGCTGATCGCCGTCGGCCTGGGAACGCCGGTGCTGCGGCTGGCCGCGTCCGGCCACGGGTTCAGGCGCGCGCTCGCCTTGCGCCGGTCCAGGCACGTCACCGCGCTGCCAGGACGAACCGGCCGAGCCGCGATGCGGCGTCAGGCGGTGCGCGAGCGAGCCGGAGGCCAGCAGCTTCAGGCACTTCGAAACGGAGCAGAGCGATGATCCGGCGGGCAATCTGGCTGGCACTCGGCGCGACGCTTGGCATTGCCGGCTACCGGCGGGTGAACCGGATGATCCAGTCGGTCGCACCGCAAAGCCCGGCGGTACCGTGGACGGGTCGCGAGCCGTCAGGGGTACGCGCCGCTGGCGGCCTGAACCAGCACACCGAGCGGCTGCCAGCCCATCGGCTAGCTGCCGGGCCGCCAAGGCCGCCAGGGCAGGTGTCAGCATGGCAGGCGTCAGCCCGCGGTGTTGCCCGCGCTGCCCTCACGCTGGTGCGGGACGTCCGCGTCGGCATGGCGGACTACCGCCAGGCGCGCGACGAGTATATGAATCGGCATACTGACGCTTAGGCAATAGGCTCATAGCTCAGCGAGCCCGCCATCCCGGCGGGCACGGCAAGCCTGGCGGCGCGTGGTTTACTGGGCCCCGATCCAGGCACCAGAACCCTGACGCAGGCGCCTGGGTGCCGATCACCCAGGCGCAGGCGACGACCATAAGGATGGCCGCTGATGGAGTCGGCAGAGATCGCACGCCGTTTCCTCGACTACTTCTCTGAGCGAGGGCACACCATGGTGCCGTCGGCCAGCCTGGTGGCCGAGGACCCGACTCTGCTGCTGGTCAACGCCGGCATGGTCCCGTTCAAGCCGTACTTCCTCGGCCAGCGCGTGCCGCCCTACCCGCGGGCCGTCAGCGTGCAGAAGTGCCTGCGAACGCCCGACATCGAAGAGGTCGGCAAAACCACCAGGCACGCGACGTTCTTCCAGATGCTCGGCAACTTCTCCTTCGGTGATTACTTCAAGGAGCAGGCGATACCGCTTGCCTGGGAGCTGCTGACGCGACCGGAGTCCGACGGCGGCTTCGGGTATCCCGAGAGCAGGCTCTGGGCGACCGTCTACACCGGCGACGACGAGGCCTACGCGATCTGGCATGACCTGGTCGGCGTGCCGGCCGAGCGAATCCAGCGCCGGGGGCTGGCGGACAACTACTGGCACATGGGCGTACCCGGACCTGGCGGGCCGTGCTCGGAGATCTACTACGACCGCGGCCCTGAGTACGGCAAGGAGGGCGGGCCTGAGGAAGACGAGGACCGCTACCTCGAGGTCTGGAACCTGGTGTTCATGCAGTACCAGCTCAGCGCGGTTCGCAGCAAGGTGGACTTCGACGTCGCCGGCGAGCTGCCGTCCAGGAACATCGACACCGGCATGGGCCTGGAGCGGATGGCCGCGCTGCTGCAGGGCGTGGACAACATCTACGAGATCGACACCACCTGGAAGATCCTCGATCGCGCCGCGGAGATGACCGAGCAGAAGTACGGGCGTGACCAGCGCACCGACGTCTGGCTCCGGGTGGTCGCTGACCATGTCAGGGCGGCGGTCATGCTGGTCGCCGACGGCGTCATCCCCGCCAACGAGGGCCGCGGCTACGTGCTGCGCCGCATCGTCCGCCGCACGGTCCGTAACCTGAGGCTGCTCGCCGGCTCGCAGCGCGGCGGCGACGGCCGCGGCGGCCACAGCGATCACTACATGCATGAGCTCGCGTCGGTGGCGATCGGCGCGCTCGGCGACCAGTACCCGGACCTGATCAGGGACGCGCCGAACATCCACACCGTGCTCGACGCGGAGGAAGGCGCGTTCCTCGGCACCCTGCGTACCGGGACGGCCATTTTCGACGCGGCAGTCGAGGACGCGTCCCGGCGCGGTGAGCGGGCGATTACCGGAGCGCAGGCATTCCAGCTGCATGACACTTATGGCTTCCCGATCGACCTCACCCTGGAGATGGCAGCCGAGCAGGGCCTGGACGTCGACGACGGCGGGTTCCGCCGCCTGATGGCCGAGCAGCGGCAGCGGGCGAAGGAGGACGCCGCGGCGAAGAAGACCGGGAACGCGGATATCTCGGTCTTCGCCTCATTTCTCGAGCGGGCCGGCAAGGTGGAGTTCACCGGGTACGACGAGATCGCCTCGGACGGCACGGTCATCGGCCTGCTGGCCGGCGGGGTGTCCGTGCCCGCGGCCGGAGCGGGCAGCGAGGTCGACGTGGTGCTCGACCGCACGCCGTGCTACGCCGAGGGCGGCGGTCAGCTCGCCGACACCGGGACCATCCGGTCGTCAGGCAGCGGCGCGAGCGACGGCGCGACGGTCGAAGTGCTCGACGTGCAGGCGCCGGTACCGGGCCTGATCGTGCACCGGTGCCGGGTCAGCTCGGGAGAGATAGCTGTCGGCGACGCGGTGCACACCGAGATCGACATCGAGCGCCGCCGCGCGATTTCGCGGTCCCACACAGCCACTCACCTCGTGCACCGGGCGTTCCGCGGTGCCCTCGGCGAGTCGGCGGCGCAGGCAGGATCGGAGAACTCGCCAGGACGCTTCAGGTTCGACTTCACGGCCATCGGCGCGGTGCCGCCGCAGGTGCTGGCCGACGCCGAGGACGAGGTCAACGAGGTCCTGATCAACGACCTGGCGGTGCACGCGTTCCACACCTCGATCGACGAGGCGCGCGCGATGGGCGCGCTGGCCTTGTTCGGCGAGAAGTACGGCGAGCAGGTGCGCGTCGTCGAGGTGGGCGACTACTCCCGCGAGCTCTGCGGCGGAACTCATGTAGCCAGGTCCGGTCAGCTCGGCCTGGTGAAGATCCTGGGCGAGTCCTCGATCGGGTCGGGGGTCAGGCGCGTCGAGGCGCTCGTGGGGATCGACGCGTTCCGCTTCCTGGCAAGGGAGAGCTTGCTGGTCAGCCAGCTCACCGAGCAGCTCAAGGCGCCGCGGGCCGACCTTCCCGAGCGGATCGCCGGGATCGTGACCAGGCTTCGCGATGCCGAGCGGGACATCCAGCGGATGCAGTCGGCCCAGATCTCGAACCTCGCTGGCGACCTCGTCGGACGGGCGGACGACGTCGGCGGCGTGCTGTTCGTCGCGCACCAGGTGCCAGACGGCACGCCTGTGGACG
>JASHXW010000262.1 GCA_030043395.1 Streptosporangiaceae bacterium | reverse complement strand
ATCACCTGGCCGGCTACGAGGACGCCCGTCCTGTGCGCATCGGCAACGGAGCGTGGGACCAGCGCCAGCACGACGTCTGGGGGGTGCTGCTCGACTCGCTGTACCTGCACACCCGCTCCAGGGACCGGCTGGACGAGCGGCGCTGGCCGATGGTCGTCCGCCAGGTCGAGGCCGCGCTTGAGCACTGGCAGGGACCGGACCAGGGCTTGTGGGAGGTGCGCGGCCCGGCGCGCCACTTCACCGCGTCCAAGATCATGTGCTGGGTGGCGGCCGACCGTGGCGTCAAGCTTGCCCAGCTCCGCGGCGACCACGAGCGCGCGGCCAGGTGGCAGAAGGCCGCCGACGAGATCCACTCCGACGTGTGCGCGAACGGAGTCGACGACCGCGGTGTCTTCTGCCAGCACTACGGGAGCAGCGCGCTGGACGCCTCGCTGCTGCTGATCACGCTGGTCGGCTTCCTGCCGCCAGAAGACGAGCGCGTGCGCAAGACCGTGCTGGCCATCGCCGACGAGCTCACGGAGGACGAACTGGTCCTGCGCTACCGCACCGAGGAGACCGACGACGGGTTCAGCGGGGAAGAGGGCACGTTCACCATCTGCTCGTTCTGGCTCGTGGCGGCGCTGACTGACATCGGCGAGGTGGCCCGTGCCCGGGCTCTGTGCGAGAAGCTGCTGTCGCTGGCCAGCCCGCTGCTCCTGTACGCCGAGGAGATAGACCCGCACACCTCCAGGCACCTCGGGAACTTCCCGCAGGCGTTTTCGCACCTGGCCCTGATCAACGCCGTCATGCACCTGATCCGCGAGGACGAGCGGATCGCCGCCGGGCGCCAGCCGTCGTCCGGGCTCGACCCGCTGGCGAGCACGGCGCGGCCGGCGTTACATCGGCGCCGTGGCCGCCGCCTCCTGGCCGGCTCCGGGCAGGCCCGCGGCGACGAGCTGGTAGCCATGGACGATGTCGGTCGAGATGGAGATCACGTCATTGCTGGTCTGGCCGATCCATGGTTCAAGCCGCGCGCTGTAGCGCTCGGCGGCGATCTTGTCGGTGATCAGCCGGGCCGTCCCGGTCACGATGACGCTCCAGCCGAGCTGGCGGGCGGGGTCGAGAGCGTCGGCCTCGTAGGCGACGACGATGCCGCGCGGGCTCGCTGCCGCCGTGATCGCCGCGCCGATCGTGGCCCGGATGATGACCAGCTGAGCGCCGAGGTCGACGAGGTGATTGACCGGCCTGATGGCGGGCAGCGCGTGGTGCGTGAACACGACGCGCCCTACCGGAACGGTGCCAAGTAGCTGCAGGCACTCGGCCCGGGTGAGCTCGGTCATGCTCCGCTGATAGCTCATCTGAACACCCGCTCCGTTACGGCTAGGACGCCACCCTGCGCCCGGCCTCGCCGGGCACCCTTGCAGCTTGCGTCACGTGGCGGATTTCCGGTTAGGGCCTAACGGCCCTTCTCGGCATGGTCCTCTGGCACGTCGTCGCCGAGCAGGCGTCGCAGCCAGCTCACCCGGGCAGCGTTGGTCGCCTGCGAGACCGCGGCCTCGGGGACCATGAGGTGGTAGCCGTGGAATCCACCCGGCCAGACGTGCAGCTCAGCTCGCCCGCCGGCCCGCCAGATCGCCAGCGCGTAGGCCACGTCCTCGTCGCGGAACGTCTCGGCCGATCCGACGTCGATGAACGCCGGAGGCAGGCCGGACAAGTCGCTCGCGCGCGCAGGCGCCGCATACGGGGAGACGTCAGGCCCGCCGCGAGCCTGGCCGAGCAGCGCGGTCCACGCAGTCTCGTTCGATGTCCGGTCCCAGTTGCCGAGGCCGGCCATCTGGACGCTGGACGGCGTGTCGTTGCGGTCGTCCAGCATCGGGCACATCAGTACCTGACCTGCCAGCGCTGGCCCGCCGCGGTCGCGGGCCATGAGCGCGAGCGCGGCCGCCAGGCCACCCCCGGCGCTGGCCCCGGCCACGATGAGCTTGCCAGGATCGATGCCCAGCTCGCCGGCGTGCGCCGCGGTCCAGGTCAGGCCGGCGTAGCAGTCCTCGGCAGGCGCGGGATGCGGGTGCTCGGGCGCGAGCCGGTACTGCACGGAGACGATGACCAGGCCGAGCTCGATCGCCCAGGCGAGCGCGATGTCGAGGCCGCCGCGGTAGTCACCGAACACCATGCCGCCGCCGTGCACGTAGTAGATCGCCGCGAGGGCTCCTGGCGCGCCGGACGGCCGGGCGACCAGCAGCGGGACGCCCGGCGCACCCTCAGGTCCAGGTACCTCGCGCTCGGTAATCTCCAGGGCGCCATGCGCGCTGAGCTGCTCGTTCGTGGGCCTTGGCAGGGCGGCTTCCTCCTGCCGCAGGAGCGGAATCATCTCCGGCGTGATCGACGGCTGGATCGTCTCGCCCATGGCGTCGAGTGCCGCGGCGAGCTCGCGGTCGAACGGCGGCGGCGGGCCAGCGGTCGCAGATGGAGCCATCGTGTGCCTCCCGGGGTCGCGTCCTGGCACGCAGCGCTCGGTGCGGACGGCCGATGCGGATATTCGCCATTGTGACGGGCAAGATCGACCTGGGCTCGAAGGACCGCGCCCGCTAGGGGGGACATGCGCGTTGGCTTGCACGCCCTGGGCATCGGCGCCGGGGCCCGGCCGGAGGTGATCAGCGCAGTCGCGGCGACGGCCGAGGCCTGCGGCCTGGCCAACTTGTGGCTTGGCGAGCACATTGTCATGGTCGACCGGCCCCAGTCACGGTACCCATATGCGCCGGACGGCCGGATCGCCGTTCCGGCTGACGCCGACTGGCTGGACCCGCTGCTCAGCCTGAGCTTCATCGCGGGCGTGACGGCGACGATCGGGCTGGCGACCGGCGTCCTGCTGCTGCCCGAGCACAATCCGGTGCTGACCGCGAAGCAGGCCGCCACGCTGGACGTGCTGTCCGGCGGGAGGCTGACGCTCGGGATCGGCATCGGCTGGTCGGCTGAGGAGTTCACCGCGCTTGGCGTGCCGTTCACCGGCCGCGGGCGCCGCACGGCGGAGTACGTGGCCGCTATGCGCAGCCTGTGGGCGGAGGACGTCGCCTCGTTCGCGGGCGAGTTCTCCGGCTTCGACTCGGTGCGCGTCAACCCTAAGCCGGTTCGCCGGAGGATTCCGGTTGTCGTGGGCGGCAACAGTGACGCGGCGCTCGCGCGGGTCGCGTCCTTCGCTGACGGGTGGTACGGATTCAACCTCCCCGTGAATGCCGTTGCCGAGCGGGTCACCGCGCTGGCCGGGGAGTGCCAGCGCAATGGCCGCAGCCTGCGGGACCTGAGCGTCGCGGTTGCCCTGAGCGACGGCGATCCCGCTGTCCTGCCCGAGCTAGCCGAGGCAGGCGTGACCGAGGTCGTCCTCGTGGCCGAGCCGCCGCCTGCCCCGGACGAGGCGGCCAGTTGGGTCAGGCAACTGGCCGCCCGCTGGCTTACCGGCGCCGGGCAGCCGCCTGCAGGGCCGGGCTGATCCAGCCGCTGTCGGCTGAGTTGATCGTCACCCCCGGCTCCACGATCTCGTCGATGCGGTCAAGCACCTCGTCGGAAAGCGCGACGTCAGCGGCGCTGAGCTGGGATTCCAGGTGCTCCATCGTCCGCGGGCCGATGATCGCCGCGGTCACCGCCGGGTGGCGGATGACGAACGCGATCGCCATCTCGATCAGCGAGATCCCCGCGTCGCTGGCGAGCTTCGCCAGCTGCTCGACGGCGTCGAGCTTGCGCTGGTTGGCCGCGAGCGAGAGGTCGAAGCGGTTGACGAGCCGCTGACGGGCGCGCGAGGAGGGTCCGCTGATCTCGGCGTCCTTGCGGTAGCGGCCGGTGAGCCAGCCGCCAGCCAGCGGGCTCCACGGGATCACGCCCATCCCGTAGCGCGCGCAGGTGGGCAGGACGTCCGTCTCGATGCCCCGCGTGAGCATCGAGTACGGTGGCTGCTCGCACCTGAACCGCTCCCTGCCGCGCTCACGCGCGGTCCACTGCGCTTCCACGATCGCGGAGGCCGGCCACGTCGAGTGCCCGATGTAGCGGACCTTTCCAGCCCGCACCAGGTCAGTGAGCGCGCCGAGAGTCTCGTCGATGTCGGTGTCCGGGTCGTACCGGTGAACCTGGTACAGGTCGATCCACTCGGTGCCGAGGCGCCGCAATGAGTTCTCCACCTCAGCGGTGATCCAGCGCCGGGAGTTCCCCTTGTGGTTGGGATCGTCGTCCATCGGCATGTGCACCTTGGTGGCAAGCACGACGTTCTCGCGGCGAGCGCCGGCTAGGGCCTTGCCGACGATGACTTCCGACTCACCTCGCGAGTAGACGTCGGCGGTGTCGACGAAGTTGATGCCGGCGTCCAGAGCGCGGTGAATGATCCTGATGCTCTCGTCGTGGTCCTTGGTGCCCCAGTCGCCGAACATCATCGTGCCGAGGCACAGCTTGCTTACCGACACTCCGGTGCGCCCAAGCTGTCGATATTCCATTGTTTCTCCCCATTTCCGAACGGCGGCGACGAGTGCGCGGGCCAGAGCAGACTAGCTCTCAGGGCAGAAGACCCATTGTGCGACGTGGCCGCAGGCGCGGCGCTGATGACACCATGACGGCCGGCGGCGCTGGCGTTCCCGGTCAGCTGGACGGGATCAGCAGGCGGCGCAAGCGGACGGCCTGACTGCGGCTGAGCAGGTTGATCTGCTCGGCCCGGAGCGCGATGAACCTGATGCTTGGTTGGGGAGCCTCCCAGAGCTTCCCGGCGATGCTCGTTCCGAGGGCATCGCCAGAGTCGTAGGCCCGGTGAACTTCCGCCGTCAGCGCGGGCACGTCGGCAGCAGGAAATGCGACGACGAATCCGTAGGAAACCCGCCCAGGCTGGTGCGGGTAGGTGGCAACCGAGGAGACCGCTGCGGAAGTGACCGTGACCGGCCTGCCCACCGGCTGGTAGCAGGCCACGCGCGGCCAGCCAGGGGGCGGCGCCGTAGCCGTCGGGCTAGGAGTGATCGTGCGCTCCTGACCGTGCACAATGCGAACCTGCACGACCCGCGGCGGTCCTACGACCTGGACTGCGGGGCCGGCCCCGGAGGTGTGCACTGACCCGGCCGGGCACTGGCCCGTTGCGGTGGAAGGCACGATGCGCATGACTTGCACCACGATCGGCGAGCCAAGATGGCGCACCGGCGGCAGGCTCTGCGGCGACGGGTCCGGCCCGAGTGGAGTGACGTGGCTGCAGCCGGCGGCGGCAAGCACGAGGCCGGTGACAGCCAGCGCGCAGGCCAGGACCGGCCGCGCGCGGAACGGCAGCTGCGATGGCATGAACTTGGTCCTCATCAGGCAGTTATGGCGCGGGGGTGCGGTGGCGGCGCGGGCGTTGCCGTCTGGGCGCGGGCGGCGTCGGGGGCGATCAGCGCGGTGGCGGCCAGCATGATGAGCAGTTCGGCCAGGCCCACGTTGATCAGGTGCGGGTCGGTCAGGTAGCTGGTGAGCGAGACGATCCTGTACACCGCCGCGACGGCGGCCAGCAGTGCCAGGGCCAGCGACCACTGCCCCGAGCCGGCGACCTTGCGCGACCAGGCCCTCGGCGCGTGCGCCAGGCAGGCGAGGGCGACCAGCAAGCAGCAAAGCCCGGGGAAGTCCGGGAGCCAGGCGGAGTTCCCTGTCGCCTCGAGCGCCAGCACCGGCCCGTACACCAGGAGGTAACCGGCGGGCAGGCTCAGCAGCCACAGCCGGGTCGCCGCCCGCGGGGCGTCCCGGTAGAAAGCGGTCATGGCCAGGACCGGAGCAAGATCGATGAGGACCCAGAACCCCCACGGTCCGAACGGCGCCGGCAGGATGCCGGTGAAGTGCGCTTGCAGCAAGGCGACCAGGCCAGGCACGATCGCCAGCGCCGCGAGGATCCGGGCAGTGCGGTAGTACCCCAGGGCCAGCGCCACGAAAATCACGATCCAGCTGACGGTCACCAGGCAAAACACCATTGCCCAGACACCGCCTGACGGCGAGGAGAAAGTCAGCAAGGTCCCCTTCGGCGCGGGCAGCCAGCCGATCAGGCGGCGGTACCGCACCAGGAACACCACGATGTCCACGGCCAGCACAGCGTGCACCAGAAGCACGGCGAGCACCGCGCGCCGGATCGCCTGGCCCCACGCGAACCGCCGCGCAGTGCTTGGACCGCCCAGGTGCAGCCGGAGCGCCAGGCCTGCCACGCTCGCGACCTCGGCGGTGCTCGGGCCGGCTGCCGCGCCGATGTAGGCGTCCGCCGCCGGATCGCCGGTATGCCAGCTGTCGAGGAACGCGGCGACCATGTCCTGCTCCCACTGGTCCCGGTACCAGCCGGGCAGCAGCCGCAGCACACGCCGGTAACGCCGCTCCAGCTCGCTGCTCATCCGGGCGCTCCGGCTGTCGCCTGGCCTGCCTTGCCCAGCCGTGCCCGCACCACCCGAGCGGTGGCGTCGCGCAGCTCGGCCTCCTCGGCGAGCGCGCTGCGCCCCTCCTCGGTGAGCCGGTAGTAGCGGCGCAGCCGCCCGTCGTGCGCTTCCTCCCGGTCGGGCTCGATCAGCCCCTCCGCGGCGAGGCGGTCAAGCACCCCGTACAGGCTGCCGATCTTCAGCTGGACCCGGCCTTCGGACAGTTCGGTGACCTCGCCCACGATGCCGTACCCGTGCCGCGGGCCGTCCGCCAGCGCGGTGAGCACGAAGAACGCCTGTCCGGTCATCGGGTTGGCTGCCATGACGCCAATATACTGGAAGCCAAGATATTAGTTCAAGCCCTTCGTACCGGCTATTGCCTCGGCCCCGCGCCCCGTGAGGCGTCATGGCCCGGCCACGAGCGACGCAAGCCCCGTCAGATCCACGCAGTTCAAGCCACGCGCTTGCACGATGACCATCAGCACGCTCGCGCAGGTCCGGCAGCGCGCCACGGTTCCAGGCGCGCGGGAGTAGACGACGAACTCGGCCACGGCAGCGCTCGAGCCGCACGCGGCGCAGGTCCCCGTAGCGGCGGTCATCTCGGTCCTGAACACCTGGTGCAGCAATCCGCCGATGGCGTTGCCGTCAAGCTCGTTCATCGGCGTTTCCCGTCGGTCCGAAGCGCTCGGTCTTGACTTGCGCCGGCGGATATCCCAGGTGAACAAGCTCACTCGCGACTGCCTCTACGAAGCTAGTCGGGCCGCACGCGAACGCGACAGGGTCCTGCGCGCCCGGCCAGGCCACCTCGGCGAGCATCGCGGCAGTGACCCGGCCGGTACGACCACTCCACCCGGGCGGCTGCTGCCTGGTCAGCGTGTAAGTCACCTCGACGCCATCGGCGTAGGTGTCCAGCTCGTGCCGATAGATCACGTCCGGCAGGGACCGTGCTGAATAGAGCAGCCGGGTCGGCACCGTGCTGCCGGAGAGGTCGCGGTACCGCAGGATCGACCGGAGCGGGACGATCCCCGAGCCGCCGGCGGCCAGGAGCAGCGGCCGGGGGTCGCTCGCGTCCCAGACGAAATACCCGCCGATCGGGCCGCGCAGCTCGAACTGGTCGCCCGCCCGCAACTCCTGCGTGAGGTAGGGCGAGACCTCGCCTTCGTCGAGGCGTTCCACGGTGATCGCGAGCGGCTCGCCTGGAGCGGACGCGATGG
>JASHXW010000261.1 GCA_030043395.1 Streptosporangiaceae bacterium | reverse complement strand
GGCGTCGACCGCAGGTTGTGCCTCGCGTCCCGCACCGCGGAGGCGTCGTGCTCGATTCCGATGACAGCGCCAGAGGGCCCGACGGCATCGGCGAGAAGCCCAGCGAACAGGCCAGCGCCACAGAACAGGTCAAGCGCTGTCTCGCCCTGCAGCGGGCGCAGGCCGGCGAGGACGGCGTCGGCAAGCACGTCCGCTGCCGCTGGATGCACCTGCCAGAAGCCATCCGCGGCGACACGCCAGGTTCGACCCGCCGCCCGCTGCGTAAGAAACTGCCGCGCTGGCGTCGCTCTCCTGGTGCCGCCAGCGGCAGAGACCGCGCGGTCGCCGGTACCAGGCGCGACTGCCACGTCCACCCAGCGAGCCCGGGGCCAGAGGTCCCGGGTCACGCCCGCCTCGGTGACGAGCGGATGCGCGATCAGGCAGTCCGTGACTGGCACGATCTCGTGCGACCTGTGCTTGCGCAATCCGGCGACACCATCGCGGCCGACCGCGAACCGGACCCTGGTGCGCCAGCCAAGCCCGTCCGGGTGGCCTGGGAGTTCCTCGACTATCACGGCCCGCTCGATCCCGGCGATCCGCCTGAGCTGCTGGCTGACAACCTGCGCCTTGAACTTGCGCTGGCCTGGCAGGCTTGCGTGCTGCCAGTCGCAGCCACCGCAGGCTCCTGGCCCGGCATACGGGCACGGTGCGCTCACCCGCTCCGGGGCAGCCCGCATTATCTCGATGGCGTCGGCGCGGGCGAGCTTCGAGGTGACCTGCGTGATGACCGCCGTGACCTGCTCGCCGGGCAGTGCATGCCGGACAAAGACCACTGGCCCGCTGGCGACCTGCGCGCCGGCGACGTGCGCGCCGGCGACCGTGGCGACGCCGGGCTCAGGCCGCGCCACGCACCAGCCGCCATGGACGACCTCCCCCACGGTCAGCTCCAGTGAGTCTCCGACGGTCAGCGCAGCACCTGCCGCGGCAAGCTCGCCGGACGGGACGGCCCTGGTTGGCTGACGGCTCACCGTCCCATCGTGCCGTGCTTTGGCCGGCTTCTCGCGCACCGGGTGGCCCGCGCTAGCCCGGCACGCCAAGAGGGCATAACCTCAACAGGCACCGGCGCTGCTGAAGGGATGATCATGCACATCGTGATCATGGGCTGCGGGCGGGTCGGGTCGACCCTCGCGCACATACTCGAGGACCAGGGTTACTCGCTGGCCATCATCGATCAGGACCCCGAGGCGTTCCGTAAGCTGCGGCCAGGCTTTCGCGGCAGCAAGATCACCGGGGTTGGCTTCGACCGGGACGTGCTCGTGGAGGCTGGCATCGAGCGGGCGGACGCTTTCGCGGCAGTGAGCAGCGGCGACAACTCCAACGTCATCGCCGCGCGGGTTGCCAGGGAGTCGTTCGGCGTGCAGCGGGTCGCCGCCCGGATCTACGATCCCAGGCGGGCCGAGGTCTACCAGCGGCTCGGCATCCCGACGGTGGCCACCGTCCGCTGGACGGCCGACCAGATGCTGCGCCGGCTTCTGCCCGAGGGCGTAGCCACGCTGTGGCGGGATCCGACCGGCGCGGTGGTGCTCGCCGACCTCACCCCGTGCGACGACTGGATCGGCGAGAAGGTCAGCTCGCTGGAGTCGGCGGCCGATACCAGGATCGCGTTCATCTCGCGGCTCGGTGAGGCGTTCCTTCCCGGGCCGACGACGGTGCTGCAGGAGGGCGACGTCCTGCACGTTATCGCGAGGGAAGAGGATCTCAAGCAGATCGAGTCGGTCTTTTCCCGGCCGGTCGCGCCGGGCAGGGGGAGCCACTGATGCGAGTTGCCATCGCGGGCGCCGGAGCCGTCGGCCGGTCGATCGCCAAGGAACTGCTGGAGAGCGGCCACGAGGTCCTGCTGATCGACAAGAACTCCCGGGCCATCAAGGTCTATAGCGTGCCACGGGCGGAATGGCTCCTGGCAGACGCCTGCGAGATCGCCTCGCTCGACGACGCCGCACTCGATCGCTGCAATGTCGTCATCGCCGCGACCGGAGACGACAAGGTGAACCTCGTGGTCTCGCTGCTGGCCAAGACCGAGTACGGCGTGCCACGCGTCGTGGCCAGGATCAATCACCCGAACAACGAGTGGCTGTTCAACGAGTCATGGGGCGTGGACGTCGCGGTATCGACCCCCCGTTTGCTCTCGGCGCTTGTGGAAGAGGCAGTGAGCGTCGGCGACCTGGTCCGGCTGATGACCTTCAGGCAGAGCAACGCCAGCCTCGTGGAGCTCACCATGCCCGACGACGCGCCGCTGATCGGGGAGCGCATCGGGGCGATCGAGTGGCCCGGGGATACCGCCCTGGTCGCCATCCTGCGCGATGGCCGGGTCATAGTGCCGAACAGCGACGATCCCCTGGAGGCGGGCGACGAGCTGTTGTTCGTGACTAGCGAGGACGTCGAGCAGGAACTCGCGGATCTGCTCGCAGGCTGAAGCTGCTGAACTCGGGCTAACGCGTCTCGGTGATCTCCGGGCCTCGCGTGAACGGGTCGGTCAGGCCCCAGCCGTTCTCCTGCTCCTCCTGCTGCGCGAGCTGCTCCTCGAGCGCCTGCGCCACATCCTCGGGCAGCCGGATCTCAAGCTGCTGGCGCTGCGGTGCCGGATAGTCGCCGCGCACGACGACAACGTCGGAGAAGACCTCGTCGAACGGCGTGCGGAGTTCGCCATCGGTCGCGGCCGGGCCGCTGATCACGCCGCGCAGGAACCAGCGGGGCCCGTCGACGCCGATGAAGCGCACGGGATGGAGCTCGCCAGGCTCTCCCTCCTCGCCGACCGGGACCTGTGCATTCAGCTCAGTGCCGAATGGCCCGTCATCTTCGAAGCAGCTCCCGCCTGAGTCGGCAATGTTCGAGGCGATCTCATGCCGCACCTCATCCCACAGGCCGCTGCTGCGCGGCGCGGCGAACGCCTGAAGCTGCATCCCGCTGTCCCCGTGCACGACGGCGACCCAGGCGCCCGCCTCCTCAGCGACGTTGATCTGGACGTCGAA
>JASHXW010000260.1 GCA_030043395.1 Streptosporangiaceae bacterium | reverse complement strand
GGGGGTCGTCGACGCGGCCCTCGCCGAGCAGGCGGCCGGACGGTGCGAGCTGACCGGAATCTGGTCGCATCTGGCCTGCGCGGACATTCCTGGGCATCCGTCCGTCGACGCGCAGCTCGCGGCCTTCGGTGATGCGCTCGCCCTGGCAGAGCATGCGGGCGCCAGGCCAGCGGTGCGGCACCTGGCCAACACCCCGGCCCTGCTGACCAGGCCCGACACGTGGTTTGACCTGGTCAGGCCAGGCGGCGGCGTCACTGGCTTGTGTACTACGCCCGGTGGCCCGCCGGGCTGGCTCAAGCCAGCGATGACGGTGCGGACTCACCTTGCTCAGGCGAAACGGGTCGTCCCAGGAACTGCCGTTTCCTACGGGCATCGGTACGCCACCACGACTCATGCGAACCTTGGCCTCATACCGCTCGGCTACAACGAGGGCGTTCCGCGCTCGGCGGCGAACGTGGCCCAGGTGCTGATCCGCGACCGGCGCCTGACCGTCTCCGGGACGGTCTGCATGAACCAGTTCGTGGTCGATGCCGGGGATCTGCCGATCGAGGCAGGCGACGAGGTCGTGCTGTTCGGCCCCGGCGATCGAGGCGAGCCAACCGCCCAGGAGTGGGCAGACCTGACAGGCACGATTTCCTACGACATCGTCACGAGGTTTACCGCGAAGATCCCCAGAAGCTACTGTGGAGTAACCGAGGCGGAGGCCGAGGCGGTGCGCATCGGCTCGGTCGGCCAGCGAAGCGCAATCGGCATGCTGAGCTACGTGACGAGCGCCGGGACCGTGCGGCAGGAGGTCTGATGGTCAGCTGGCGACGGCTCACCAGCATGACCGGTATCGCTGCCGGAGCGCTAGCGGCCGGCGCCGGTGCCGTCGTGCTTGCCGAGAGGATCGCGGTCGGCCGGATCCGGCTCGGGCCGGATCCGGCGAGGGGCGAGCCGTTCGGGGCGATCCGCGGCAAGACGATGACGGTGACCGCCGACGACGGGCTGCCGCTGCACGTCGAGGTAGCCGGCCCGCAGGACGCGCCCGTGACGATCATCTTCTGCCACGGCTACACGCTGAACCTGGATGTCTGGTACTACCAGTGGGCTGGGCTGGAGCGCACTGCCAGGCTGGTCTTCTGGGATCAGCGCAGTCACGGCCGCTCCGGCCGGTCCGATCCCGACCTGGTCAGCATCGACCAGCTCGGAGCCGACCTGCACGCGGTCATGACCGCCACCGCGCCCGGCGACCAGCCGGTCGTGCTTGTCGGCCACTCCATGGGCGGGATGACCGTGCTGGCGCTGGCTGACCAGCATCCAGAGCTGTTCGGTGACAAGGTCATCGGAGCGGTGCTGATCTCCACTGCGGCCACGACCGTCGACCCTGTTGCCTGGCTGCCCGCGCCGCTGCGGCCGGCCGCGCGGCGGGCGATGCCCTCGATGATGTCCGGCGCCTCGAAGGGGCTGATGGCCGACGTCGTCGAGCTTGGCCGCCAGTCGGCGAGCGACATCGCGTTCCTCGGCACCAGGCACATCGCATTCGGCGACTCGAAGGTGAGCCCGACCGTGGTGGACTTCCTCGAGCGCATCATCAGGGGCACCCCGATCGACGTGATCGCCGACTTCTACGTCGCGCTTGTGGGCCACGAGAAGCGGCACGCCCTGAAGGTCCTCAGCGCCATCCCCGTGCTCGTCATGACCGGCAGCAAGGACCGGCTCGTCGACCCGAAGCTGTCAGCGGACATCGCCGCCTCGATCCGCGACTCGGAACTCGTCACCCTGCGCGGCGCCGGTCACGTGGTCATCCTCGAGCGGCCGAACGAGATCAACGAGGGCATCGCTGGCCTGGTCAACCGGGCGATGGCGGAGCGTGCCGCCCGTGGCTGACAGACCGGCTGCCGGCCCGCCGGCGCCTGCGGGGCAGTTGCCGCCAGTTGCCGCTGCGGTCGTAGTGCCAGCTGCGGCGCAGATGAGGCTGCTCGGCGCTCGGCTCGCCGGACTGCTCGGGCCTGGTGACCTGGTCGTGCTCGCCGGGCCGCTCGGTGCTGGCAAGACGACGCTGGTGCAAGGGATCGGCGATGGCCTCGGCGTGCGTGGCCCGGTGACCTCGCCGACGTTCGTGATCGCGCGCGTGCACCCCTCGCTGCGCGGCGGGCCTGACCTGGTGCATGCCGACGCGTACCGGATCGGCAGCGCGCTGGAGATCGACGACCTCGATCTCGACGCCGACCTGGACCACAGCGTGACCGTGGTCGAGTGGGGTGAGGGCCTGGTCGAGGCACTCGCACCTGCACACCTGCTGGTCAGCATCGCCTGGACTGCCACTGAAGTGCCAGGCACGGACGACCTGGTCGACGAGCCTCGGCTGGTGACGCTGACGTGCCATGGCGCCCGGTGGATGGCAGCCGGTGATCAGCTTCGCGCGGCACTTGCCGAACGTTAGCCGGAGCAATTGTTCTGATCTGTCGCTGATGACAGCGCTGGTGACACTAAAATGCGCAGCACCGACCCTCGTAAGGGCCGCAGTAGGGCATGGTCGCCGGCCAGCTGGATTCCGTGCTACCGCTGGCCGTCCGATGCCCGTCTTGGAGGCGCGCTGTGACAGAGCCGGGCTACCCCTCGCGCCCGACTGACTACCCTGGCCGTTCAGGCAGGTCGAGGGCACCACAAGGACCTGGCAGCGCTGGCTGGCAGGCGATCGACGCCTTCGAGTACCGCGACGACAGCGAGCCCGATCTGCCACCGTGGGCCGTGCCCGGTGGAATCGGCCCCATCCGGCCCGCGCGCAGGCCGCAGCGGCTGGCTGAGCATCCTTCTGATGACCCGGTGCCGACTCGCCGTGCGGACCGGGACGGCCGGCCCGGCAGTCCGCACGGAACCGCCCCTGGCCGCCGCGATGGTGGCGGCCGTGCCGCGGCCGCCCGACGGCGGCGGTCCAGGCGGCGCCTGGTGACCTGGGGCGGCACGGTCATCGTCGTCGTGCTGCTTGCCCTAGGTGGCTGGTATCTCAGCTCAGGGTCGGCGGCGGCACCGAAGCCGAGATACATTACGACGCTGCAGAAGGGCGAGGTCCGCCTGGTTCCGGACAGCTGCCATGCCGTCGCGACTGGCGTGCTGCGCAAGTACCTGCAGGGCACGAGCCATGTGCAGGCATATGCATGGTCGCCGTCGCAAAGCGAGTGCACCTTCACCGTCGACGCCAAGCCGGTGTTCCGCGAGCTGAACGTCACCGCGCAGCTGTACTCGCCCAGCTTGACCACGCCTGGCAACGGCAGCGCGACAACGGCAGCGGCCTACACATTGGCCCAGCAGCGCAAGCTACTCGTCAA
>JASHXW010000259.1 GCA_030043395.1 Streptosporangiaceae bacterium | reverse complement strand
CTCGGCTGCCGCGCCGACGCACCTGGCCGAGCCGGCCGGGCGCTGAGCCCGCATGATCGCCGATGGTTCGACCGCCGTGACGTCACGGTCAGCCGGCTCGTAGGACCCTGTCCCGGCTCCGACATTGAGTACCGTGCGCGCATCACCGAGGGCCGCCCAGATCCGGGCGGCGATCCTTGGCTCCGTGCACCGGGTCGAGGTGTAAGTAATGCCGATCGTGTCGTAGAGCTGGCTCGCTGGCATGTCCCGAGGTTATCGCCAAGCATGTCTGCTTACTTGTGCTGTCTCCGAGCCGAGCTAGCCCGCTCGAGCGGGCCCTCTGTTAGCCCATCAAAAGTTCTGTGATAGAAGTAAAATACTTCTGTTGCAGAGTGAATCGAGACCATGCCCACGCAACCTGCCCGGCACTCCTACGACCACGACGGCACCATGACGGCACCAGCCCGGACTCTTTCGGCGATGCCCCTGCTGCGCGAGCCGAGGCGGCCAAGCGCCGTCCGCGACAATCGCCTGGCACCGTGGCTGGCGGTAGCGACGGTCTGCTTCGGCGCTTTCATGGGCCAGCTCGACGCGAGCATCGTGACCGTCGCCTTCCCGGCCATGCAGCGGCAGTTCGCAGCCGGGCTCGCCCAGGTTCAGTGGGTCTCGCTGGGCTACTTGCTTGTCCTGATCGCACTGCTAGTGCCCGTGGGCAGGCTGTCGGACCGGGTCGGCCGCAAGCTGGCCTACCTGTATGGCTTCGTCGTGTTCGCCGCATCATCAGCGGCGTGCGGCCTGGCCGGCTCGCTGACCATGCTCATTGTCCTGCGCCTGGTCCAGGCATCAGGCGCGGCGCTCCTGCAAGCGAACAGCGTGGCCCTGGTGGCCACGAGCGTTCCCGGGCGGCATCGCCGCAAGGCCCTGGGAATCCAGGCCGCGGCCCAGGCAATCGGCCTCGCGCTCGGCCCGCTCACGGGCGGGCTGCTCGTCGCGTCGGCCGGATGGCGGTGGATCTTCTTCATCAACGTTCCGGTCGGCGTGATCGCCCTCGTCACTGGCTGGTTCCTGCTCCCGCGCAGCCAGCATCTCGCGCGCCGCAGGCGTGCCGGCCGCAGCCTGCCCGGCCCGGCGACGGCCAGGATCCTACCTGCCCTCGGCGGCGCACTCTGCGCTTACCTGGTCCTGTTCGGCCCGCTTGTGCTGTTCCCGCAGGTGATGATAGGCCGAGGCGGCACTGCACTCGACGCTGGCCTGCTGCTGACATCGCTGCCCGCGGGGTTCGGGCTCGCCGCCGTCGCCGGCGAGCGGCTTGTCCCACGGCACTGGACCAACATGACACGTTGCGTAACAGGCGGCTTGCTGGCCTGCGCGTGCGTCGCCGCACTGGCCATCCCGGCGCCCGATGCTGTATCAGTAGTGCTGCTAGGCCTGCTTGGGGTGGGCCTTGGCACCTACACGCCGGCGAACAACGCCGAGATCATGGCCGCGGTCCCCGGGCACGACGCCGCGGCGGCAGGCGGGATGGTGAACATGACGCGGGGCATCGGCACCGCACTCGGCGTCGCCGTCGTGACGCTCGGGCTGAGCGCCGGGAGGCATCTCGGGCACGCCGGTCTCGGCCCCGTGCTGGCCATCGCGGCGCTGGCCGTCGCAGCGCTGCTGGCGACCTGGGCGGGACGCTGGACGGGGCACGATCCTGGCCTCCCCAGCCCTGTAGCCAGAGCGGAGGGCATGCGTGAGCTCTGATGCCGGGCAAGAAAGCCAGCCGAGCGGGATCAGGCCGGACGGACTTGCCGACGGAATCGCCAGGCTGCGCCGTGCCCTGCGCCGCGGCGCCCGGGTTGCCGACCCTGACAATCCCCTGGCGGTCGCGCAACTCGAACTGCTCGGGGCGCTGACCGAGCACCCTGGCGCACGCCCCGGTCAGCTCGCCCGGCTGCTGCACATGCGGCCCAACACCGTCACCACGATCGTGAACGCGCTCAGCGCACGCGGGCTGATCAGCCGGGTTACCGCGGAAGCCGACCATCGCGCCTTCGAGCTGACGGCAACCGAAGCTGGCCAGCAGGCGGTGCTCGAATGGCAGGCGACCAACGCCGCCGTGCTGAACCTCGCGCTTTCCACCTTGCCGGTCCGCCAGCGCCGGGCGCTGAGCGCGGCGGTTCCGGCGCTGGACGCCCTGGCGCGAGCCGTCGACCGGCTGGCCGACTCACCTGGCGAGCCGGCGGAGCGCAAGGCCCGCTGACCGCCCTGCGGATCGTCCGGCGCTCGGGGTCCACCCTGGCGATGCGGAGCTGCGTTCCGGATGCTGGGCCTGGCAATGAGCGAATGAGCTTAGTGACGTGCACTTCGCGATCCACCCGCCCGACGACGCCGAGGCAGGCGACGGCGCCGAAGCCGCGCCCGGGGGCGGCCAGAGCCCGGTGCACGTGGCCTTCTGGGTCTTCGACCTGGAGTCATTCACTCGTCGCCTGGAGACCGAGCACGGCGTCGCCTGCCTGTACCCGATCCAGCGGCTGGGCGCCGGCTCCCTGGTGACCGCCATCGCCGATCCCGACGGCAATGTTGTCGAGCTGACGCAGATGGGCCAGAGCTGGATCGACCATCTGGCGGAACGCAGACAGGCCCGCGGCGACGTCGTCACCCGCGCCAGTGCTCGTCCCGGTCCTCAGCAGACCTCGACGTAGCCGGCCCGCTCGCGGGCAGCCACGTTCACCCGCGGTGGGTGATGACCACGCGCTGACGCGAGGCTGATCGTGGCGTTGCATACGCGACCGGCCAGGTGCTGCGCTGTCAGCACCATGCGAACTGATGGGACCGACAGATGGCGACCTTGACCGCGTGGAAGTTCGAATCTCCCTATGGCGCCGATGACGCGCTGGCGACCCTGGAGAAGCTGCAGAGCGAAGCGCTGATCCAGATCCAGGACGCTGCGATAGTGAGCTGGGAGCCCGGGCGCAACAAGCCCAAGACACGGGAGATGCACTCCACGAAGAAGGCCGGGGCCCTGGGCGGAGCGTTCTGGGGATTCCTGTTCGGCCTGATCTTCTTCATCCCGATCCTCGGCCTGGCCATCGGCGCGGCGACCGGGGCCCTGTTCGGCTCGCTGGCCGACGTCGGCATCAGCGACTCGTTCATCAAGTCCGTGCGGGAGAAAGTCACGCCCGGAACATCGGCGCTGTTCCTGCTCAGCTCTGACGCGGTGGTCGACCGGGTGCGGTCGGAGTTCTCCGGCAGCCACGCGGAGCTGATCAGCACCAACCTGTCCGCCGAGCAGGAGGCCAAGCTCCGCGACGCCTTCTCGCACGAGGACTGAGGCTTGGGCGGCTCGATTCCGCCCGTCACCGACGCCACCGGGACCGCGAGCAAGGCCTCGCGGTCAATGGTCCTGCCGCTAGCTCTCGCTCAGTTCATCGCCAGCTACGCCGCGTCCAACATGAACGTGGCGATCAGCACCATCGCCAAGGACCTGGGCACGACAGTGTCCGGGGTTCAGACCGCCATCACGCTGTTCACGCTCACGATGGCGGCGCTGATGATTCCGGGCAGCAAGCTGACGGACATCTGGGGTCGGA
>JASHXW010000027.1 GCA_030043395.1 Streptosporangiaceae bacterium | reverse complement strand
GGGTCGGCGACGTCTTCGTGCTCGGCGCGAGCTCGTGGCGGATCGAGGACATCACGGCTGACCAGGTGCTCGTCTCGCCTGCACCCGGCATGCCGGGCAAGCTGCCGTTCTGGCGCGGTGACGCACCGGGCCGCCCGGCCGAGCTCGGGAAGGCACTCGGCGAGTATTGCCGCGAGCTTGGTGCGGCTGAGCCCGAGCAGGCGACTACTCGGCTGCTCGGTGACGGTCTGGACGAGCTAGCCGCAGCCAACCTGATCGCCTACCTGGCCAGCCAGCGCGAGTCGACCGGCTACCTGCCGGACGACCGGACGCTAGTTCTGGAGCGGTTCCGCGACGAACTAGGTGACTGGCGCCTCGTCCTGCACAGCCCGTTCGGTTCGAAGGTGCATGCCCCGTGGGCGCTGGCGATTGCCGCGCGGCTGCGCGAGCGGTACGGCGACATGGACGTCCAGGCGATGTACACCGACGACGGGATCGTGATCCGGGTCCCTGACTCCGACGACCCGCCTCCCGCCGGCTTCGTCATGCTCGACGCCGACGAAGTAGAGCAGGTCGTGACCGGTGAGCTCGGCTCGTCGGCCCTGTTCGCGTCCAGGTTCCGCGAGTGCGCGGCCCGAGCCCTGCTGCTCCCCCGCCGCCAGCCCGGCCGTCGCTCGCCGCTGTGGCAGCAGCGCCAGCGCTCGGCGCAGCTGCTGGCAGTCGCCAGCACCTACGGCAGCTTCCCGATCGTGCTTGAGACCATGCGGGAGTGCCTGCAGGACGTCTTCGACGTGCCCGCCCTCGTCGGCCTGATGCGCGACCTGGCCGCGCGCACGATCAGGCTCGTCGAGGTCGAGACAGCCTCCGGCTCCCCGTTCGCCCGGGCCATGCTGTTCAGGTATATCCGCGCGTTCATGTACGAGGGGGACGCTCCGCTCGCTGAGCGCCGCGCTCAGGCTCTGGCACTGGACTCGGCCTTGCTGGCCGAGCTTCTCGGGCAGGCTGACCTCAGGGAACTGCTCGACCCGCTGATCGTCTCCGATGCCGAACAAGACCTCCAGCGCCTGTCGCCCACGAGGCGCAGCTCGAACGTGGAGCAGCTCGCCGACATGATCAGGGAGATCGGCCCGTTGTCGGCCGATGAGATCTCCCAGCGATGCCAGGATCCGCCTGCGACCGGGGAGACATGGCTGGCCGACCTCGCGGCCCAGCGCAGGGTCATCGAGGTCCGCGTCGCCGGCGAGCAGCGCTGGGCGGCGATCGAGGACGCTGGCCGGCTGCGGGATGCGCTCGGAGTGGCCCTGCCGACCGGCATCCCGGTGGCGTTCACCGAACTCCTTGCCGATCCGCTCGGTGACCTGGTCGCCAGGTACGCCAGGGCGCATGGCCCGTTCACTGCATCGCAGGTCGCGCACCGGTATGGCGTCGGCGTTGCCGTGATCGCCGGGATGCTGCAAAGGCTGGCCGCCGACGGCCGGATCGTCGAGGGCGAGTTCCTGCCCAGCCTGGCCGGAACGCAGTGGTGTGACGCTGGCGTGCTGCGGATGCTCAGGCGGCGCTGCCTGGCCAGGCTACGGCAAGAGGCCGAGCCGGTGCCGCCGGCGGTGCTGGCGGCATTCCTGCCCGCGTGGCAGGACGCGCTGCACGACTCGCTGGGCGCTCAGGATGCTGCCAGCCGTGGCGGGCCAGGGCAGCCAAGACGGCGTGGTCGGTCAGCCGGCCCGGATGCGGTCTACTCGGTGGTCGAGCAACTCGCCGGGGCAGCCGTTCCTGCCGCAGCGCTGGAGTCGCTGATCCTGCCTGCCCGGATAGAGGGCTATGCGCCGGCCATGCTGGACGAGCTGACGGCGGCCGGGGATGTGGTCTGGGCCGGAGCTGGCGCGCTGCCAGGCGGCGACGGCTGGCTGGTGCTCGCCCCGGCCGAGTCCGCTCAGGTGCTGCTGCCACCGCCGGGCGAGATCACGATGACCCCGGTACACGAGGCGGTCCTCACGGTGCTCGGCGGTGGCGGGGCGCTGTTCTTCCGCGGCCTGGCCGACCGGGTCGCCGACCTGGTGACGGCAGCAGACCCTGGATTCGCCGGACCAGGTGGCAATGGCGCTGGCGCGGCAAGCCGCGCGCGGGCGCTGAGCCGGGTCAACGACCAGGCCGTCGCGGCCGCGATCTGGGACCTTGTCTGGGCTGGCCTGCTCACGAACGACACGATGGCGCCTTTGCGCACCGTGCTCGCATCAGGCAAGTCGTCGCTGAGCAGCCCGAAGCCTGCTGGCCGGTCACCGCATCCCGGCCAGGACCATGGCGGTAGCGGCCAGATCGGCTCGGACCAGCTCGCGCATGCGACCCAACCTGGTGTGGCGCTCAGTCAGCACGGCAGGATCCCTGGCCGCCCGAACATGCGTCGTCCGGGCTTCGGGCGCGGGGCGCTGCCTTCTCAGACAGGCCCGCCGACAGTCAGCGGACGCTGGTCGCTGCTGCCGCGGGTCGATCCCGATCCGACCCGCAAGCTGCACGCCAGGGCACTCGCCCTGCTCGACCGCCACGGCATCGTGATCCGGGGAGTCGCGGCGACCGAGCGCGTGCCGGGCGGCTTCGCCGCGCTCTACCCGGTGCTACGGGCGATGGAGGAGACTGGCCAGTGCCGTCGCGGTTACTTCGTCGAAGGACTTGGGGCTGCGCAGTTCGCGCTGCCGGGGGCCGTGGACCGCATGCGCGCGATGGCCGAGCCTGTCCTGGCGCTGACCGCGAGCCTGGCGAGCTCCGCCGCAGCGACCGACGCTGCGTCGGGAAGCAGTACTGCCCCCGACCTCGGCGCATGGAGCAGCCCGGCCTGGGGCGCAAGCCGTGCTCAGCGGCCAAGCCCCGCGCAGGTCGTCGTGCTGGCGGCGGCTGATCCGGCCAACGCCTACGGCGCGGCCCTGCCGTGGCCACCCAGGCCGGACGAGACGCCGGGCGGACACCGGCCAGGGCGCAAGGCGGGAGCGCTGGTAATCCTCGTCGCCGGCCAGCTCGTCCTCTACGTCGAACGCGGCGGCAAGACGCTGCTCTCCTGGACCGCCGATCCGGCTCTGCTCACTCCGGCGACCACCGCGCTCGCCGGAGCAGTCAAGGCAGGAGCGCTCGGCAGGCTGACCGTGCAGCGAGCCGATGGCGGCGGGGTCTACGAGTCCCCGCTGGCTCAGGCACTGGAGGAAGCCGGCTTCCGCCCGACTCCGCGCGGCCTGCGGCTGCGGGCCTGAGCAGGCCCGTTAGGGGAAATTGCCGCCGAGCATATCGCCGATGATGCCACCGCCAATGCCGCCGCCCATACCTCCGCCCATCATGCCGCCGCCCATCCCGCCCATCATGCCGCCCTGGTTGTCGTTGCGGCGCTCCTCGTGGATGGCATCGACGGCCACCACGACGCACAGGATGAACACGTCGTTCGCGCCGTCGACGATGTCCACGGCGAACTTCTCCCGCAGCGAGAACTCCTGGTGCACGTGCGCGATCTGCTGACGGTGGTCTTCGATCGAGTAGTCCCGGCCGAAGAAGTCGCCCCTGGCAGTGAGCCTGCCAAAGCTGGAGTCGATCTCGAACTTGTCGCCGAAGAAGCCCGAGTGGTGCACCTCGGCCGCGCGATGGCCGTCGATCAGTATCTCGTGCGCGGTGGTCATCATGTGCTTCTTGATTTCCGCGATCTGGCGGCCAGACTGGTCGCGGAAGGACAGGTGCTGAGTCAGGCCCAGGCTGCCGTGTACGTCGAATGCTTGGTTACCGAAGCCATCTTCAATGACGAAATGCTCGGTCAACGACCACTTACTAGCTATGACATATCGCATAGGGGGAATTCTCGGCCATCATCTGCACCCTCGGCAACCGCTCCGAGATCATTGGCCGCCGCCCCGTGCCATGTCGCAGTGCGCAGGAAGGCCCCGGGTCGCTGCATAATGACGTATGCGCTTGTCAGCCCGAGCAGATTACGCACTGCGTGCCGCGATCGAACTCGCGGCCTCGAACGAAGGCCACGTCACGGCAGAGCAGCTTGCCAAGGCGCAGCAGATACCTGCCAAGTTCCTCGAGGCGATTCTGACTCAGCTGCGCCGCGCCGGGCTGGTCCGCAGCCAGCGCGGGCCTGACGGCGGATTCTGGCTGGCCCATCCGGCTGAGAAGATCTCGCTGGCCGACATCATCAGGGCGATCGATGGCCCGCTGGTCGGCGTGCGCGGGGAACGGCCGGAGAACCTCGGCTACATCGGCGCAGCCGAGCCGCTGCAGACAGTGTGGATCGCGCTGCGCGCGAACGAGCGCGCCATCCTGGAGGAAGTGACCCTGGCTCACCTGGTCAGCGGCAAGCTGCCTGAACGGGTTACCGCGCTCGCTGAACTGCCGGGCTCCTGGGAAGCCCGGGTCGGGCACTAGGCCCCGCAGCCAGCGCTGATGCTGGTGATCAGACCGGCACCATCTTCGTGATCTCGTGGACGGTCCTGCTGACCTGGTCGAACTCCGGGCCTGCTACCTGGAGGCCAGCCGAGATCGGGAGCCGGCTGGGGACGGTCATCTTCTGCGCAGTACGCACTGGCCCGCCACCAAGCTGGCCGACCGATGCCGTCACCCTGGTGCCAGAACCTGCCGGGACGCGCCGGTCGACGGATGCGACCGGACCGACGGGCACCTGCTCGCCGGCATCGCCATCCCGCTCGCCGTGCTTGCCGACGCCCGTGACCTCGATGGCCGGCTCGAGCACGTCGGCGAAGACCGGCTCGCTCTGCAGCTCGGCGAGCGCGAAGTTGTCCGAGACCTCCCTGAGCACCTGCGAGAGCGGGATGCCCAGAGCCGTGCAGATGGCAGCCAGCAGCTCCGACGATGCCTCCTTCTGGCCCCGCTCGACTTCAGAGAGGTAGCCGAGCGAGACTCGCGCCGACGCTGAAACCTCGCGGAGGGTGCGACCCTGCCGCAGGCGCATACGCCGAAGCGCGTCACCTAGCAAGTGACGAAGCAGGACCATCGTGGCAATCCCTTCCCGAGAGCCGGCAGCTCACCTCTCCACCGTACCTGGCCCGGTAGGCAGCGCGGGAGAGGCATCATGCCGTGTTCCCCGTAAGTAACGCTGTAATCACTCGGTGTCTTCCATGAGCAGCATGACGAGCAGGTTCAGCACCTGGTTGACAGCATCATGGCGGATCGTGGGCCGGTCCCCGCTCAGGCTGAGCTCGCGGTGCAGCACCCGGGACGGTGAGCAGGCGGCGATGTGGACCGTGCCGACCGGGTGGTCGTCGACCGGGTCGGGGCCCGCGACCCCGGTGGTGCCGATCCCGACGGTCGCCCCGAGCCGGCTCCTGGCGCCTTGCGCCATCGCGACGGCGACGTCGGCGTGCACGGTGCCCACCCGGCCGAGCAGGTCGCCGGGCACGCCGAGCAGCGACTTCTTGACATCTGCCGCGTAGGCGACGATCCCGCCGCGGAACACCGCCGATGCGCCAGGCACCGATGTCAGCGCCGCGGCGACCAGGCCGCCCGTCAGTGACTCGGCGGTTCCCGCCGTCTGGTCAAGCTCTACGAGCAGGCCGATGGCCTTGACCGCCGCGTCGTCGCTGCTGAGGCTGGAAGGCACGGCCGGTCATCACGCTCCTGGCCCTGCGTCAGAAGGACCATGCGCGGTGCCCAGGCGCCGCGCGTCGGCAAGACCGTCGCCGCGCAACGCCTGCGCGCCCCGGCGCAGCCGGAGCGCCTGCACGACGTACTCTGCGCCCGTCGCGAGAGTGAAGACGACCGCGGCGGCCATGATCGTCGCCCGCAGCAGGTCGATGCTGACCGGCAGGATGTACAGGCCGATCGCGACCATCTGCAGCACGGTCTTGATCTTGCCGCCCCGGCTCGCGGGGATGACCCCGTGCTTGATGACCCAGAACCGCAGGACGGTGACGCCGACCTCGCGAACGGCGATGATCGCCGTGACCCACCAGGACAGCTCGCCGAGCGCGGACAGCGTGATCAGCGCCGACCCAGTCAGCGCCTTGTCGGCGA
>JASHXW010000026.1 GCA_030043395.1 Streptosporangiaceae bacterium | reverse complement strand
TGTGCCAGGCCGGGCGGTGGCGGCGGCGTGGTCAGCTCTCCGCCTTCCCAGCGCTGCCTGCCGTAATGACCAAGGACGATGGCGCCAGGTACCTGATCCAGGCAGGCAGCCTCGGCCGCGGTTCGGGCAGGGCGGCCAGTGATGACCGCGATCGTGCCGGTGACCGGCGCCAGCGCCTGGAGCGCGGTCACGGCGGCGGGCAGCGCCCTGGCCTGGGTGGGATCCGCCACGATCGGCGCCAGGGTGCCGTCGAAGTCGAGCGCGATCAGCGCGCGCTCCGGCGCCTGCAGCAGGGCAGCGAGACCCGCCCGGCCGGCTGGCGTCATCGACCGCGCGAGCGGGCCGTCATCGCTAGCGCGACGCTGGGCCCTTGCTGCTGCAGTATCTTGCGGAGCTTCGTTCCCCAAAGCGTGTCCCCCGAGCACACGTGCAGCGCTGGCTGCCTGGTCAGCCGTCGCGACCCGAGCGGATCCTGCCGCGGGTGTCCCTGCGCCGGCGCAACCTCGCGACGAGCACTGGGTCGAACTGGGCCGCCGCTGGCTCGTCGATCAGCTCGTTCAGCACCTGGTAGTACCTGGTCGGTGACATACCCAGCACGTCGAGTATCTCGCGTTCCTTGGCGCCGGGCGAGGTCCACAAACTCCGTTCGAAGGCCAGTACTCGCATCTCTAGCTCGGTCATCGACGCCACCAAGGCCGGGGCCGTTCTTAGCAAGCACAGCCGTTCTTCGAAGGCACAATGGTAGGCCAACAATGGCTGGCCAATCTAGCGGCCGGCGAGCCTGAGACGTACGCTCACCATCTGTGACCTCGATGAGCTGCCTGACCTTCCTGACAGACTTCGGGCTGGAAGACGGATTCGTCGCAGCTTGCCACGGTGTGGCGCTCGGCATCGCGCCGAGCATCCCTGTCATCGACATCACGCACCTGGTGCCACCTGGCGACGTGCGACGCGGAGCGGCCGTGCTCGCGCAGACGGTCCCCGCCATGCCGCCGGCCGTGCACGTGGCGGTCGTCGACCCCGGCGTCGGCACCACCCGCCGGGCCATCGCGGTCCAAGCCGGGCCCGCCATCCTGGTCGGACCGGACAACGGCCTGCTGTCCTGGGCGATCACCGCGCTTGGCGGCGCGGACCACGCCATCGTGCTGACCAACTCCGAGCTCTGGCGTCACCCGGTCTCGCCGACGTTCCATGGCAGGGACATCTTCATGCCGGTTGCCGCGCACCTGGCGACGGGCGGCGAGCTGACGCAAGCTGGCAGCGCGGTCGACCCGGTCGACCTGGTACAGCTCGCATCGCCAGTGAGCCGGATGCTGGACCGCGAGGCGGAGGGCGAGGTCGTCTCGGTGGACAGGTTCGGCAATGTCCAGTTGTCCATCCCGTCCCAGGCCGCGACCGAGCTCGGCATCTCGTTCGGCTCCTCGCTGATCATTCGCTGCAACCGGCGCGAGCTGAGCGCGCCGTACCTGCAGACGTTCGGGTCAGCGGCACCGGGCGACCTGATCGCGTTCACCGACAGCGCCGGACTCATCTCGCTGGCGGTGAGCAGTGGCAATGCCGCGGAGCGGCTGTCGCTGCCGCCAGGCGCGCGAGTTCGGATCGCTGCGGACCTACCTGCCTGAGCCACCTTCCGAACTGCGTCAGACGTGGCAGAATGCGTAAATACATTCCATGGAAGGCCGCCACATCGTGCCGTTGAGAATCCCCCGCCTCGCCACGGCCGTCACCGCGATTGGCCTGGCGGCCGCGCCTGTTCTCGCGCTCGGCGCGCCCGCGTTCGCGGGCTCCGTCGTCCAGCGCGAGTGGTGGCTCACCAAACTGCACGTGACACAGGCCTGGCGTACCAGCGACGGTGGCGGCATCACGGTTGCGGTCCTGGCGGACGGCGTCGATGCCAGCCCCGACCTGAGTGGCTCCGTCATCAACGGCCCCGACTTCACCCACTCAGGCCGCAAAGCTGGCGGGAAGTACTACGGCACCATCGGTACCGGCCTTGCCAGCCTGATCGCGGGCCACGGCTACGGCGCCAAGACCAAAGGCGGCCGGCGGCTTTACGGCATTTACGGCATTGTCGACGAGGCAAAGATCCTGTCGGTCCGGGTCACGCTGAGCCCGCACGACCCGCTGTGGTCGAACAGCAAGGTGACATCCCGCCTGCCCGGCGCGATCGCGGCAGGCATCCGGTACGCCGTGGCGCACAGGGCCGCGGTCATCGACCTGCCACCCGACCCAGGGCTGCCCGGCATCGCCGGATGGGGTGACGCGCACGGCGTGGCGAACGGCAGCGCCGCCGAGCGCTCGGCCATCAAGTACGCGGTCGGCAAGGGCGTCGTCGTCGTCGCGCCGGCCGGCGACAACGGCCAGGTAGGCGACGCCGTCGACTACCCCGCCGCCTACCCGGGTGTTATCTCCGTCGGCGCTTTCAACGACGCGTTCGTCAAGGCCCCGTTCAGCAGCAGGCAGCCCTACGTGACGCTGACCGCCGCGGGCGAGGGAATGGTCGCAGCCGCCCCGAACGGCGGCTACCAGACCATGAACAGCACCTGGGCAGCTAGCGCCATCGTCTCGGGGATCGCCGCGCTGCTCAGGTCAGCGTTCCCCAGCCTCTCGGCCAGCCAGGTGCGCACGGCGATGACAAGCGGGACGGTCTACCACCCGGCCAAGGGCCGGATGCATGGATCTGGCTACGGCACCGTCGACGCGCTCGGGGCGATCAGGATGGCCGCGAAGATGTCGCCGCCGCACGCGATCGCGGCCATGACCGGCGCGCTGCCCAAGCGCCGTCCGGCCACCCCGCGAATGCCACCGCGGAGCCTGGCGCTCAGCCGCGAGCTCGTCAGGGACGGGGAGATCTCCGGTGCCGTGCTCGTCTGCCTGCTCGTGCCGATCAGCATCTACGGCCTGGCGGTTCGCCGGCGTGACCGGCGCCAGGCTGCGGCCATGGCACGGCGAGCGAACCAGAGCCCCGCCCAAGGTGCTGGCCAAGGCATGCTCGCCGACCCGCTGCTGGAGTACTTCGGCCCGCAGCATGCGAGCCCGGCACTGCCGCCGAACCAGCGCGCCCCGGTGAGCACTAGGTACCAGCCGCGGCCCGCCCTGGCTGGAAGGTCCACCCTCTCGGCCCGCCCGGCACTGGCCGCGCCGGTGGCGGCACTGCCTCCGGGCACCCAGCCGCCATCGGTTCCGGAGACGTCGTTTGCCGGCGGCGGCGGACAGTCGGTGAGCAGTGCCCCGCCTGCGGTCGCCGCCCAGCTAGCCGGGTACCCGCAGCAGGTCTCCCAGCAAGGCGCTCCGCCCTGGGAGATCGACGCTCGGGCCTGGGAGTCGGGAGCGCCGCCCTGGGAGAACCAGGCTCCGCCGTGGGAGAGCGACGAGCCGCCATGGCACAGCGGGCCGCCCTGGGAGACCGGCACTGCTGACTGGGAAATGGATACGCCAGCTATCGAGGCCAGCGGCCCGGCTGCCTGGCAACCTAGTGCGCCCGTAGCGGCGGCCGGTGCACCGCCGTGGCAGCCTGCCGTGTCCGCTCCGGCGACAGACTTCGGCGGTCAGCCACCGAACGGCGCGCCGGCCAGCCCGGAGGGATCGCACCGAGCGGCCAGCGGATCTGGCCCGTCGCCGTCCGGACTTCCGCTGCGCAGGCCACGGCATGTCGCAGCCGCGTCGGGAGGCGCCGACTTCCCTGGCACCGACCAGCCGACTGGCGGGCCGGCGTTGGGCGGGTCTTCACTGGGCGGCGGGCCGACCGCGACTTCGCCGTTTGGCACCGGGCAAGACGTTATCTTCCCGCCCGTGAGCCCGCCGGTTCTCGGCGTTCCGGATGCTGGCCTTGCGGGCGCTGGCCTTGCGGGCATGGGTGTTCCTGGCGCACTTCCGGACGTCGGCGTGCCAGCCTCGCAGCCTGATTTGAGCTGGCCGGCTTCCCAGCAGCCAGCAGCTGATCCGGCCTCCTATGCCGGCGGCACGCCACCGTGGGAGCCCGCACCCGAGCCGACCACGGCCCTGCCGTGGGCCACAGCGCCGGCGGACCCGACCGGACCGGAGGCGGCCGGTGCGGGCTTCCAGGACGCGGGGGCGCCTCAGTCTCCGTTCGACCCCCGGCTACCGTGGCCCGCCGACCCAGCATCTGGCGCCCAGTCCACTTCGGAGACTGGCGGACGGCCCATCTACGTCTGGAACCCGACGTCGGCGACGACTGACTCCTTTGAGCGGCCCGATCTGGGCGGCGAGCCAGATAGTCAGCAAGGCGATCAGCCGGGCGGGCAGGGCTGAGCTGCTTCCACCGGGCAGTCAGCCTGGCGGACAAGGCTGAGCCACGACCTTCGCGGCTTCGTACCGCCCGATCAGCCGTGCCTACTGCGTCGCTGGCTTGTTACCGGCAGCCTTCGCCGCGGCCAGCTCCTCCTTGCGGACCGATGCGTACATGGGCGCATACTCCTGGCCGGACAGATCGCGAATGGCCTCGATGACCTGGTCCGTGACCGCCCGCCGCTGCTTGGCTCCGGCCGGCTGGTCGCGCAACTCCGCAAACAGCAGCGGCTTTCCGATCCTGATCCCGATCCTGCCTGGGCGCGGGATCTTGGTCCCTGGCGGCATCAGCTTCTCGGTGCCGACCATCGCGACCGGTATCACCGGGACTTTCGAGTGCATGGCAAGCCAGCCGACGCCGGTCCGCCCTCGGTACAGGCGACCGTCAGGCGACCTGGTGCCCTCGGGGTAGATGCCGAACAGCGCGCCCTCGTTGATCAGGGCGAGTGCGGACTCCAGCATTTCCTGCGCGGCCCTGGCCCCTGCCCGGTCTACCGATAGCTGCTTGGTTGCCCGCAAGTAGGCGCCTGCGACCCGCTCGACCGGCTTGGTTCCGGTGAAGTACTCAGACTTCGCGGCGAACGTCACCGGCCGCGGGAGTACGAGCGGCAGGTAGAACGAGTCGAGCACGGAGAGATGGTTCGACGCCAGGATGGCACCACCGGACTCGGGCACGTTTTCCGCGCCGGTCACGTCGCTGCGGGCTAGCAGATGCAGGGCCGGCCCGATGACGAGCCTTGAGACCCGATACTTCACCTGGTCCTCCCGGTTTGTGACGTTCTTATCCGGCAGTTCGTACATTAGCTGGTCAGGGTGCCCGTTCAGGACTGACCAGGGCGCCTGCGCCGTCGCGCCGCACATCACGAGCGCTGGTGGCGGCGAGTCCGCGGGCTGGGCTGCGTTTCACCGTGTCAACGGTATCGGCCGCGACGGCATCAGCGGCGGGGAAGTCACCGCCAGCGGCGCTGCCCTGGCTAGGTGTAGCACTCCACCCAGGTGACCATCAGGCCGCCGGGCGCGGAGTCAACTGGATGCACGTGAACGAGGCCGACGGTGATCTTGTTGTCGCCCTTGACCAGGCAGGTCGGCGTGCCAGCGTGAGTCCAGTCGGCCGAGGACGTCACCTGCCAGGGGGTCGCGGGGAAGAGCACGAGTTTCTCTGACTTGGTGCTGCCTTTGGGCTGGAACATGAACGTGGTGTCCGGGGCCACCGGATTCGGCGTCACGGCCGTTACCATGCCGTTCACAGAGCTCGGCGATACGTTGTTCTGCGGCCACGCGTAGCCGATAACCGCGCCGATGGCGAGCAGCACGATGCCCCAGATCCACGAGCGAGCGCGTGTTCTCATCCCGCCACACCGCCATTGATCGCGCCGTTCACTGTACGTAATCAGATATAGCCATAATCCAGCTGATAGTCCAGCCTGTCATCGGGCTGCGTTCTCGGCCGGGCTCTAGCAGTTCGCCTCGTAGGCGCGCCGCAGCAAGTCCAGCGCCTGCGCGTCCAGGTCATCGACGGACTGGAGCGCGACTCTCAGGTTGACCGATCCGCCTGCCGTATTGCGGCCGTCGAGCAGCCGTCCCGACGGCTCGACGCCGTCGATGCGCAAGCCAAGGTCAACCCGTGTGCGGGTCGTCGGGCGAACGGCCGCGAATGTCCTGCGCGGCGTGAGCAAGGTGGTGTAGGTCTTGCGCGCCTGAACCTCGACCTCGCCCATGCCGGCGGCGGCCGCGATGATCGCGTCAAGCACTGGACGCAGCGCCTCCCTGTCGGCGTACTGCGCGTCGATGAGCTCGTCGGCGGTGGCGAGCAGGAACTCCGGGTAGCCGAGCGCCTCCATCACGAGCAGCATCTGCTGGTACCCGGTGACGCCGTGCTCAGTCAGCCAGGCGCGGAGCGAGGCCTCGTCCGTGAGGCCGTCCTGGGCGGCTATCTGGCCGTTCCACCAGGTCACGTCGTGGCCGGTCTGACGCACCAGCCGGTCCGTGATCTGGCTGCGCATTTCCTCCCACGACCTGGCCATGGACAGATTCTTGCATCCCAACCAAGCTAGCCATAACGGCGTCAGAACGTCAGGCAACTGCCGCTAGAAAGCCAGACCAAGGAGTCCTGCCATGAAGCGTCCCATCAGCCTCACCCGTCGCCTTGCCGTCGGCGCCAGCATCGCGGCAGCGGCGATCCTGCTGCCGACGGCGGCTCTCGCCGCATCGTCTGGTCTGGCGGCACCGGCTCGCGCGGCCGCCCCCGACTGCACCTCGTCGCAAACCAGGGTGTGGTATGGCCTGCCCAGCGAAGGCACCCTCATGGCGAGCTACTTCCAACTTGAATTCTCCAACATCAGCCATTCGACCTGCAGTTTCTATGGCTATCCCGGCGTCTCGGCGATTAACGTCCAAGGCCATCGGGTCGGCAAGCCGGCCACGCACGGCGGCGGGCGACTCAATGTCGTCCTGTCCCCCGGTCAGACCGCGCACGTGGTACTGCGGATCGCCGTGGCCGGCCTGATCTGCACGCATCCGCAGAACGCGAGCGTGCTGCAGGTCTACGCGCCCAACCAGAGGGCTTTCACGCTGCTGGGCCTTGCGAGTCAGGGCTGCCCGGGAGTCTCTGTCCTGCATGTCGACTCGATCCATCCAGGAACTGGAATTCCCGCGTACACGACCAGATAGCGGATCACAGGCCCTCCAGCGAGCCCGGATTGGCCGGCACGTCGATGGCGTGCTCGCGCAGCGCCTCGAGCGGCACGATGTCCAGAGCGCGCTCGTGCGTCGAGGCGAGCACGACATAGGCGGCCGCGCCGTCCCGGTGGGCACGCAGCCAGTTCATCGCGGTGACGCACCAGCGGTCGCCTGGCACCAGCCCGGGAAAGCCGAACTGCGGCATCGCGGTGATCAGGTCATTACCGATCCGGCGCTGATGCTCGAGGAACTCGGCGGTGACCACGGCGCAGATCGTGTGGCTGCCGAGGTCCTCGGGCCCGGTATTACAGCAGCCGTCCCGGTAGAAGCCAGTTACCGGGTCGTCGCCACAGGGCTCAAGATCGCTGCCAAGGACATTCCGCTCGGTCATCACAGCAGTATCGCGCATTGCACCTGATCAAGGATGCACGCTGCAGCCAGCCACCAGCAGGGCTAGCAGCGTGATCGCCGCAGGCAGGGTGAGCGCGCCTATTCCGGCGGCGATCTTCGCGGTTCTGGCAGGCCGGGTCGGCTGCGCAGCCGGTGCCAGCAGCCTGTGGATCCGCTTCACGGCAGCCGGGCCGCCCGCCCGCAA
>JASHXW010000258.1 GCA_030043395.1 Streptosporangiaceae bacterium | reverse complement strand
CGAGGTGCTTGCCAGCACGCACCTGCTGGTGGCGACTGGCCGCCGGATCGACCTTGGCCGCCTCGGCGTCGCGGCGGTCGGGATCGACGAGACAGCCCGGTTCATCCCGGTCGACGACCGGATGCGGGCCGCGCGCGGGGTCTGGGCGATCGGCGACATCGTCGGGCACGGCGCCTTCACGCACATCTCGATGTACCACGCGGGCATCGTGATCGCGGACATCCTGGGCGAGGAACATCGTCCGGCGCAGTACCACGCCGTGCCGCGCGTAACCTTCACCGACCCGGAGATCGGCGCGGTCGGTCTGACCGAGGCTCAGGCACGCGAGGCCGGGCTTGATGTGAGCACTAGCCTTACCCAGGTCCCTACCTCGGCCCGCGGCTGGATACACAAGGTCGGCAACGACGGCATCATCAAGCTCGTGATGGACGCCAGCAACGGCATTCTGGTCGGCGCTACCTCCGTCGGCCCGGTCGGCGGCGAAGTGCTCAGCATGCTCACGCTCGCCGTCCATGCCAGGATCCCCGTCCAGCAACTCCGCGAGATGATCTACGCGTACCCGACATTCCACCGCGCTGTCCAGGACGCAGTCGCAGGCCTCCCCAGCCGCCTTGCGGGGCCTGGCGCGGGACTAGGCCTAGCGCGGGACTAGCAGGTCAATCGTCAAGCCAGAGACCATGACCCACAGGTCGCCCGATGGGTCAGTGACCAGTGAACCGAGATCTAGGTGGCATGTTCGCGTGGCCCGGCCAGGGGGCAGCGTTATCGTCGCGCCGCGTGAACCTGGCACCCCGGTTCCGCACTTCGTGACCGGGGCCTCGTAGACGACAGACCCGGCTCGCGCCTGCGAGGTCGACCTGGCATCGGCCGGGAAGGTCAGGATTGCGCCGTCCGTGATGGTGGCGAGCTGATTCGCCGGCAGCTGGGCAGGCACCATGAAGGTAACGAGCTTGCTAGCCGGCATGACCAGCGGACGCACATCGCCCGTGGCGGAAACGACATAGGGCTGGTACGTGCCGACGAGCAGGGAGTCCGTGCCGTAGGCAGCGACCCCGTAAGAGTCAGGAAGCGCCCTGGCCAGCGCGGTTCCGGTGGTGGGCTGGATGACCACGCCCGAGGTGTGCGGTTCCCCGACGTGCTCGTAGCCGACGCCTAGGGTGCCGTCGCGCGCGTACCCGACGGCCACAGGCGCGTCGTCGACTGATGGCATCATGACCTGGCTGAATTTTCCCGTGACCGGGTTGAACACTTGCACGCTGCTGGCATCGCCCATGTCGGCGATGGCTACCTCGCCGCCTGGCTGGATCGCGAGTGCCTGAACCTCGTGCAGGTCCTTGGTCGCCGGTGGCTGGTACTTGCGCGCGGCCGGGTTAGCCCTCGGCGCGGGGATCGTCCAGGTCTGCACCTTGCCGGTCCGGACGTCGAAGCGGATCAGCGTGTGGTTCAAGCCGAGCCAGGCCACGCCCGCGCTCGTGACATCGAAACCCGCATCGCTGCCGACCAGCACCTTCTTCGTGACGGGCAGCACGGGCCAGGATTGCAACTGCCCGCTCCGGCTGAGGTGGAAGATCTTGATCTCTTTGCGCAGGGCCCAGAACCAGACGCCGCTTCCGGTGCTGTCGCCCGCCATGTTGTCAATGGGGTCATAGGTCTGGGGCAACGTCACCGAGGCGGCTACTCGCGTAGCAAGCCGCCGGGCCAGCGAGAACGGCAGGCCTGCGGGGCCGTTCACGTCGCCGTGAGTGCCCGTGGCCTCGGGGCCATGCTCCCCGAACGAAGGCTCCACTTGCCCGATGCCGTGCATTGTCCTGGCACCTGCCGCGGCCGGCGGGTTATCCGGTGCTGACTCAGACCACTTGCCTGTCGTCGGCGAGCGGTTGGTTGCCAGGGCGATGCTGAGCGGCACGACCGCGCAGACGGCGGCCGCCGAGACGCGGGTCAGCCGGCGCCTGCGGCGTATCCGCGTGCCGCGGGCAACCATCGACGTCACGTCCAGGTCGACTGGCTGCTCGTCGGCATAGTGCATGGCATTGCGGAACGGGTTGTCCGGCGAGCCGGGGTTCATCTGATCATCTCCGCTCGTAGCTCTGCGTCAGCGCGCAGCTTGGCTAGTCCGCGCGACGCGGCGCTCTTCACCGTCCCCGGTGCGATCTTCAGCTCGGCCGCGATCTGGCGCTCGGACAAGTCGAGGTAGTACCGCAGCACGAGCACGATCCGCTCCCTGACCGTCAGCCTGGACAGTGCCCGCAGTACCACCTCGCGCTCGACGGCGGCCGCGAGCACATCGGTCAGGTCGGGCCGTTCCGGCAGGTCGCTGGTGGGCCGCTCGTACCAGGTCCGCCGGCGCCACCAGTCGTAGTGGGCGTTGATGATGCAACGCCGGACGTAAGCGTCCGGATCACCGTCGCGCACCCGCCGCCAGACCGAGTAAGCCTGAGCGAAGCCATGCTGCGCCAAGTCCTCTGCCCTGCCGCGGTCGCCGGACAGCAGTTCGCCAAGCCTGACCATCTTGGCCTGGCTGTGCGCCACGAAGCGCGAGAACTCCTCGACGTCGGCCTCGCGTCCCACCCGCCCGCCTTCCCTCACTGCGCGCTAGCGCCGTCACCGTATCCAAACGCAGCGGGCGCTATCTAGGTTCTGGCCTCGAAGGCCTCCGGGCGGGCAGATAGGTTAGGACGGGACTGAGCGGGAGGAGGCACATGAGTATCGGCAGTCTCATGGACTCCGGGCCGCTGCTGCTCGCCATGCCGGTGGCTGCGGCGGCGGGCGCGGTCACGTTCTTGTCGCCCTGCGTGCTTCCGCTGGTTCCCGGTTACCTGTCTTACATCACCGGCATGTCTGGCGCCTCGGTAGCCAGCGGCGTCCAGGCCGCCGACACCTCAGACGAGCAGGACGGAGCCGCTGGCCAGGCCAAGGGCGCCGCTGGGTCAGGCAGCGTGGCTACTGCTGTCGCCACGCGAAGTGCCAGGCCCGCAGCGCCGGCGCCAACCAGGAGGCGCGCGGTGGCCGCCGCGGCGCTGTTCGTGCTTGGCTTCTCCGCCTTGTTCGCCTTCTATGGCGCTGCGTTCGGCCAGGTCAGCTACGCGCTGCATTCGGACAAGGAACTCCTGACCCGGATTCTCGGCGTGGTGCTGATCCTGCTCGGGTTGTTGTTCGCCGGCGCGTTCGACAGGTTCAGCTTCGCCGGGCGTGTCGTCAAGCCCAGCTTCCGGCCCCGGGCAGGACTGGCGACCGCGCCGCTCATCGGGGTGCTCTTCGGCCTGGGCTGGACCCCGTGCGCCGGCCCGACCCTGACGGCCGTCCTGGCGCTTGGCTATGGCACCGGCACTGCTGGCAGGAGCGCGCTGCTGGCGTTCGTGTACGCGCTGGGAGTCGGGATTCCGTTCCTGATCGTGGCTTTCGCAGTCGATCGTGGCGTGACAATATTCGGCTTTGCCAGACGCCACGCCAGGCTCATCACCAGGATCGGCGGACTGCTGCTGATCCTCGTCGGAGTGCTTGAGGTCACTGGTGCCTGGTCGACTGCCGTGGCCTGGCTGCAAGTGCACTGGTTCAGCGGCTACACCGCTCCGATCTAGCCCCCCAGTCTCGCGCTTCGGCGAAGGCCAGCGCCGCGATCACCAGCCATGCGATCCAGCTGACGTAGTACCACGCGTTGAAGCTCAAGTGGAAGATCGCGGGGAAGACGTAATAGCCGAGCAACTGAAAGGCAGCTTCTGGCAGCCACGCCACGACCATGACGGTCGCCATCCGGCCACGGGCCAGGCCGGTCACCGCAAGGGGCAGCGCAAGCAGTGCCAGGGAGCAGGCTGCCACGGCATTTTCTCCGGCGGTGTGTCCCGTGAAGATCGTCTGGACCGGACCGCCTATCTCTTGGACTCCCGAACCGGCGGCGGCGTAGAGGGGGATTGGAATCGTCAGCGCGGCGAACACAAGCCCGGCACCTGTCCACATCGTCGCTCGTCGTCGCGAGACCGGGCCAGAGATGCTGACCGCCGTGATAGCCCCACAGATGGTCACGGACATGCCAGCGCACAACAGGAGGAACAGGGAGAGGGCTAGAGCAACGCCGTGCTGCCCTTCCGGTAGCTGAAGCGCATTTGCGCCCGCTGCCGTGCAACTGGCGAATACGGCTGCGGGTGCGATGCTTGTCGGGGGCCGCCGCACTAGGCATGCCACGCCTGAAGCAGCCGGAGGCAGAGCAATGGCGATCCACGGCAGCCACTGTGAGCCCGAGATTCGTAGCTCGGTTGCCAGCCAGACCGCGAGTACGCCGGTGAGTACTGCAGCCCAGCCACACGCTACGACCAGATTCCGGCGCGGGCGTACGTGCTCATGCGGTCCGGTCGATCGGTGCACCGACCTCGCGTCCGCGCTCACCGCGCCCGCCTCCGCTCGCGCGCACGTGGCCCGCTGCCCGTACTTGCAGCGCCACGCTACCGCGCGAAATCGCCAAGATATAGCCCTTACGTCGTTAGTTGGCAGGCTCATCCATGAAATGGCCCTGGCCGCTGCTCAGAGCAGAGGCTCAGGCCATAAGCGGCTGTTCCGGTGCCTCTGCGTAAGATGGTGAAATTTGATGATGATCGACAGGCCTTATCGCGTATCGTCCTGTACATGTCGTTGTCATGTCCCTCGGCGGGGAATTGCCTGGCAGGCGGCTACTACTTCGACGCTGCCACCGGCCACGACGAGGGCTTCGTAGTGAAGGAGACCAACGGCACC
>JASHXW010000025.1 GCA_030043395.1 Streptosporangiaceae bacterium | reverse complement strand
CGATCCTGATCGGCGGCGGCGGAGAACGCAAGACGCTTCGCCTGGTAGCGAAGTACGCCCAGGCGTGCAACCTGTTTGCCAGTCCCGACGTGGCGCGCAAGCTCGACGTCCTGCGCGAGCATTGCGAGGCGGTCGGGCGGAACTACGACGACATCGAGAAGACCGTCATGTTCCACTTCGACACTGGCCCGAAGGGCGAGAACGTGGACGCGATGCTTGAGCAGTTGCGCGACCTGGCCGCCCTGGGCTTCACGCACGCGCACGGCCGCGTGATGAACGTCTCGGAGATCACGCCGCTCGAGATCATCGGCGACCGCGTCATCCCCGAGGCAGAGAAGTTCTGAGGCGGACATGGTCTTCACCGATGGCGAGCTCGCCTACCTGCGTTCCCAGCGCCTGGGGCGGCTCGCGACGCTCGCGCCTGACGGGACGCTGCAGAACAGCCCGGTCGGCTTCCGGGTCGACGAAGCGACCGGGGTGATCGACGTTGGCGGCCGGGATATGGGCAACTCGCGCAAGTTCGGCAATGTCGCCGCTAATGGCCAGGTCGCGTTCGTGGTGGACGACATCGCGTCGGTCAATCCCTGGGTCGTTCGCTGCCTGGAGATCCGCGGCACCGCGGAAGCGCTCACCGGCCAGACGCCGTACAGCCCTTACATGAGCCCGGAGCTGATCAGGATCCACCCGAAGCGGATCATCAGCTGGGGCATGGGCGAGGACGGCAGCGAGAGCTCCCGCAGGACGGTCGGGTAGCTTGAGCGACCCTGACTCGGCGGCCAGCTGACCTGGTTGGCAGCGGGTTATCCGCTGGCCGCGGATGGCGGTCTGGCATAGATTGCGCGGGTGCGCACCCAGCCCCACGATCTGAGCGAGGACGACATCCGCGCGACGCTGGCGGCGAACTGGGATTTCGCCACTGCCACGCTCAGCTACCAGCCGGTGGGCTTCGGCAGTCACCACTGGCTCGCCGGCGACGCGGCCGGGCGGCAGCTCTTCCTGACCGTCCACGACCTGACCGCCATGCTGACCAGCCTGGCTGACACGGCCGATGCGGCCTTCGCCCGCTTGCGGACGGCATTCGAGTGCGCGGTCTCCCTGCGCCGTGATGAGCATCTGGACTTCGTGATCGCCCCGCTGTCGGCCGCAGATGGCCAGGTCGTGCGCAGGCTGTCTGGCAGGTACACGCTTGCCGCGTGCCCGTACGTGGCCGACTGCGAGCCCGGCCACGAGGGCAACTTCGAGGAAGCGGACCGCGCGGTAGTGCTGCGCCTGCTGGCCGCGTTGCATCGGGCCAGCCCGCCCGCTGCTCCGCAGACCTGCGACTTCTCGTTGCATCAGGCGGACGGCTTGCGGTCGGCGCTGGCCAGCACAAGTCGGCCATGGTCAGCCGGCCCGTACGGCGAGAGGGCCCGCGAGCTGCTGGCACGGCACGCCGCCGAGGTCAGGGCGCTCCTTGCTGCCTACGATGAACTGGCCAGGCAGGTCAGGTCCAGCCCCGAGCGCCTTGTTGTCACCCACGGCGAGCCTGGCCCGTGGAACACGCTCAGGACGCCCGGCGGCTTCATCGTCGTCGACTGGGATTTCGTGCAGCTGGCGCCGCCCGAGCGCGATCTTTGGGACATGGCCGAATCTGACGACTCGGTGCTTGCCGCGTATACCGAGGCGACCGGGACTGCCATTGACTCCGCAGCGCTGGCGCTGTTCAGGATGTGGTACGACCTGGCGGAGATCGCCGGCTACATCTGCCTGTTCCGGGATCCGCACGAGGAGACCGAGGATGCCGCCGAGTCCTGGGAGAACCTGGAGTTCTTCCTGCGCCCGGCCGAGCGCTGGCGACAGCTTCAGTGCAGCGGACCGGGCCTGCCAGGTCGCTCATAGGCCACGGGAGGCTTGCCGAGGCTCTGGCCCGAATCGGCCGGGAAGGCGAGAATCAGCGCATGAAACGCTGGTGGTTGCCGCTGGCGATAGCGGGCTTGGCTGCGACTGCCTGCTCGCCAGGCCATGCCTCATCCTCGGGCGCGCACCCAGCGGACGGCGCCATGCGCGCCGGGCAGGCGGTGCCAGATAACTGGATCGTCGTCGCCCCCGGCGGAGTTTCCGGCGATGGGACAACACCACGGCGGCTCCACGCGCTGAGCGGTGCCACCATGCGGCTGGTGACGGTTCCGGCGCCACCGGGGGGTGGCATGACGACCCAGCCCTGGGTAGTCAACGGTCCTTACGTCGCCGCGATTACCGGGCAGGCCTTGCCCCGGGCGCATCAGGCCCCGGTCGAGGGCGTCGCCTATGCGTTCCGGCCGGGCGGGCCTTATATCCGGCTCGGCAGCGCTGTCTCGGTGTACGCGGCCAGTCAGCAGGGGCTGTTCTGGCTCGAGACTGCGAGCTTTGGGCACGTGCAAGATCCCGCTGCACGCCCGCGCCAGTGCATGCTGGCCGAGGTGTCCGTGAACGGCCAGCGAGTGGCAGGCCCGTTCGCCGTGTCGTGCTCCCGCTGGCTGCTCGCCGCGGTGGCAGGCGGCTTCCTGTCCATGCCCACCAAGATCGCCAGGGCCGCCACCTACGGCGGCGTCCGGGCCTGGGAGTTCGGCCTCGGCGGCTTTCAGTTCGACGAGGCTCCACTGCAGCTGTGGAATCCACGCACCGGCCGGGTGGTCAGGACGTACTCGGTCAGGTCGAGGTGGATCCTTGGCGCCAACCAGCACTACCTCGCCTGGCTGGGGAACGTAAAGTCCGGCAAGGACAGTTTCGATGTGACCGAACTGGCCACGGGCCTTACTCGGCTGATCCGGCTGCCGATCCGGCGTGGCGACGTCATGTGGCTAGAGCCGGTGCTCGCGCCTGGCGGTCCGCTGGTGGCCTGGATGGAGGTCACCCGGTCCGAAGCTGTCCGCCTGAATAGCGTGATGCACATCTCACCAGGGGGCGGCGGGGCTCCGGCGCTGCCGGGACCTGGCCGGGTGGAGGTCATCAACGTCTTGACTGGGCGGGTCGTCACCGATCGTGCGGTCACCGTCGCGTCGGCCGGCGCGTTCGACTGGTCGCCAGACGACCACTACCTCTTCGTCGCCTCTAGCTACTCCGCCCTGTCGGTCGTGCCGGTCACCTCGGCTGCAGATCCGGTCAGGCTGTTGCACCTCGGCACCGGCGCCGGCGGAATTCCGGACGTCGAGCAGCTCCTCGTTACAGCCAGGACAAGCGGCTGAGCCGGCTCCTCTGGCAGTCCGGTTGATCCCTGGTCAGGGGGTGTGGAAGGCGGCGTAGATGATCGCGCTCAGGCGATCGATCATCTCCTCGCGCGGTAGCCGGACTTCGACGCTCAGCAGGTAATTGATCCGCTCGAGCATCATCAGGCAGGCCAGGGCGGTGAGCTCGGCGTGCGGGGCCTCGTCACTGGAATCCTCCGCGTTCTCGCGATAACTTGCTGACGCGGCCGTCATACCTTGCGCGATGGCCTCGGACAACCGGAAAAGTAGCCTGAGCCCGTCGCCATAGACTTCCTCGCCGACGATGTCAGCCTGGCTGAGAATGCGAATAACAGTCGCGTGCGCGAAATAGATATCGCTGAACTTCTGTATCCAGTTTCGCAACGCGGCCCGGCCGACTTCGTTGCTTGTCACCACCGGGAATTCGTCGGTGATGATCTCCATGTCGTGGAGGGCGTCCCGCAGCAGGGTTCTGAACAGGTCGTCCTTATTGGAGAAGTAAAGGTAGAACGTCCCATGTGAGGTTTTCGCCCGGCGTACGACGTCGTCGACCCGGACCGCCTGGAAGCCCTTCTCGTCGAACTCCACCAGCCCAGCGTCGAGCAGCTTGCGTATCGTCAGCCGTCCCTGTGTGCCCAGTTCGCGGCCCTGCGCGGGAGTACCACCGCCGAGTGACGGGCGTCGCGGGCGCGGGGAAGCGGGGCGCTCGGAGCCCGGCTCACCTGGCGGATCAGACTCGGGGCGCTCGTCCTGCGGATCTGGCCTGGTGAACTCGCCGACCATCGTCGCTTCCGGGCAAGGTTCCCTACTCATGTGGAGAGACTAGTCCGCTTTACGGGAGTCGGCCACATTGAGGTCCCCCCTGCTCCTGCGTGGTGCGTCGCAGGATTCGCGACTGTGTTCGCAACGGGAAGAAACCAGATGACCACCGGATAAACGTGACCAACATCACAGAACACGTTCGCAATGGTCAGGTGACAGAACCTTACACCGGCATCAGGTGACGCCAATGTCATTGTTTGCATTCGAATTCTGATCGTGCGGGAATAGTGAATGTGAGAGCCGACGGAGGCGGCGCTGCGGTCGCCGGATACTCCCGCCGCGGGCCCGCTGACCTGGCTCGAGGCGAAGTAATGGCGGATGCCGTAAGACCGGAAGGTTCCGCCGCGACCGTCGCCGCGCTTGCCGGCCACGAGAACTTTCCTGTAGCGCTCCGGCTGCTTCCGGCCCGGCAGCGGCAGCACCTGATGGCGGTCTACGTGTACGCCAGGACAGCCGACGATATCGGCGACCGGGCGCCGGCTGCCGACCGGCGCAGGCTGCTCGCCGAACTGGAGGCTGACGTCCGGGCCCTGTATCAGCAGCTAGGCCGGTCCGGCGCGGGTCCGGGTGGCGCTGGCCGCACGGATCAGCCAGGCGCACTGCCGGAATCCGCGGCGGTCCGCGGGCTGGCAGGCGTAGTCAGCGAGTGCGCTATCCCCATGCAGCCGTTCATCGACCTGATCGAGGCGAACAGGCAGGATCAGGTCGTCACCCGGTACCAGACCTTCGATGACCTCCTCGGTTACTGCCGGCTGTCAGCAAACCCGGTCGGGCGGATCGTGCTCTACGTCTTCGGTGCCTTCTCGCCCCCCCGCGCCGAGCTGTCCGACTCGATCTGCACCGGGCTCCAGCTCGCCGAGCACTGGCAGGATGTCGCCGAGGACCTCCAGGCCGGCCGGATCTACCTGCCGGCGCAGGACATGGCTAGCTACGGCTGCGACGAGCAAAGCCTGACCAGCGCCCATGCGAGCCCCCAGGTCCGGCGGCTCATCGCATTCGAGGTAAGCCGGGCTCGCTCGCTGATAGACGCTGGCGCCCCGCTGGTCGGCACGCTACGCGGGCCTGCGCGGGCGGCCGTCGCAGGATACGTGGCAGGCGGCCGGGCTGCCCTGGCCGCGATCGCAGCCGCTGGCTACGACGTGCTGCCCGGCCCGCCGCGGCCGCGTCGCGCGCGGACGGCCGCTGAGTTGCTCAGCGCCTACACGAGGGCCAGGTGACCTGACCGTGGCTCATCGCGCGCTGACCGATGTCGAGGTTGCCTACCAGGAGTGCGAGCGCATCACGAGGCAGCAGGCGAAGAACTTCTCCTACGGCATCGCCCTGCTGCCCGTGCCCAAGCGGCGAGCACTGTCGGCCGTCTACGCGTTCGCCAGGCGGATCGACGACATCGGCGACGGCACCATGCCCCCGGCTGAGAAGATCGCGGCACTCGAGCAGGCGAGGGAGGACCTGGCGGCGCTCGAGGCCGGCTCGACTCCTGACGGCGACCTAGTGCTGGTCGCGCTGGCCGACGCAGCCGGTCGGCTGCCCGTTCCGCTGGCTGCCTTCGGCGAGCTGATCGACGGCTGCGAGGCCGATGTCCGAGGCACCAGGTACGAGACGTTCGACGACCTCGAGCATTACTGCAGGTGCGTGGCCGGGTCGATCGGCAGGCTCTCGCTCGGGGTGTTCGGCAGCAAGGACATGACCGTCGCCGCGCCACTGGCCGATGCGCTGGGCGTTGCCCTGCAGATCACCAACAT
>JASHXW010000257.1 GCA_030043395.1 Streptosporangiaceae bacterium | reverse complement strand
ATCGCCCAGGTCATGCACCTGCATTACCTGTCGGAGCTGAGCGACCGCTATGAGATCGCCGCGCTCTGCGACGTATCCGAGCCGGTAGCGCGTGCCTGCGCCGAGCGGTACGGCGTGCCGCGCGTGCATACGTCCTGGTCAGACCTGGTCGAGGAACGGCTCGACGTGGTAATGGTGCTGACTTCGGGCAGCCACGCGCCGGCCGCCATCGCGGCCGCCCGGGCCGGCTCGCACGTGTTCGTCGAGAAGCCAATGTGCCTGGGCCTGGACGAGGGCAGGCAGATGCTCGAGGCTGCCAGGGTCGCGGGCGTCCGGCTCATGGTCGGGACGATGAAGCGTTACGACCCCGCCTACGAGCGGCTGCTCGAGCTGATGCCGCTGCAGGACCTGCGGCTGGTCGGCGTCACGACGCTGGAGTCGCCGGGACAGCCCTACATCGAGGCCTACCCTCTCGTCCCGGCGGTGCCGCCGCCGGCTGACGTGCTGGCCGAGCTGCGGGCCGACGACGCGCGGCGCCTGTCCGCGGCGCTGCCGGAAGGCGACGACGAGGCGCGGTACTGCTACCGGTGGATGCTCCTGGACAACCTCGTGCACGAGCTGAACATGCTGCGTGGCGTCCTGGGCGAGCCCGACCGCGTTCACCAGGCCAGGCTCGGGCGCACCGTGTGCGACATCAGCCTGGGATTCGGGCCCACCGAGGTGCACATGTCCTGGGTGGACCTGCCTGGACTCCCGCATTACAAGCAGGAGCTGGCCTTCTACGCCCTTGACCGGCGGATCACGCTGACCCTGCCATCCCCGTACTTGCGGGGAATGCCGAGCCTGCTGACTATCGACGGCGGCGAGCCAGGCACCCCGCACGGCACTCGCACCGTGGAAGTCGTTAGCTATGAAGAGGCATTCAAGCGCGAGCTCGTCGAGCTGGAGAGTGCGATCAGAACCGGCCGCGAACCACGCACGGACGTCATGGACGGCCTGCACGACGTCGCGCTCTGCGAGGCGATCGCCCGATCGCACATCACCAGAGCGCCGGTGGACCTGCCGAGCGCGTTGCCGTCCTGGGCAACCGAGGGCGCATCTGCTGACGAGCTCGCCACCGCCGGCGTCCCGGCTGGCATCGAAGTGGCGGTGCGCTGATGCACGTCGAAGTCGCCAACGCGCCATGCAGCTACGGCGCCTTCGAGTTCACGGTCGGCATCGATCCGAATGTGCCTGACGGCATTGCGGTTCTCGATCACGTAGCCGAGGCCGGCTATGCGGGCATCGATCTCGGCCCGGTCGGCTACCTGGGAAACGGCGCGGAGCTCCGCGACCGGCTTGCCGCGCGCGGCCTGACGCTGGCAGGCGGGTACGTGCCCCTGCCGTTCTCCGATCCGGAGGCGCTCAGCACCGAGATCAGCTACCTCGATGCCATGCTCGACATCCTCGACGGCGCTCCGGAGGGCCAGGCGCCGCGACCGACCCTGGCGGACGCCGGCTCGCCCGCCAGGCTGGCGGCGCCGGGAGCAGCGGCATCACAGCCCGAGCTCGGCCTGGACGCCGACGGCTGGCAGCGGTTCGCGGCCGGGCTGACGATGGCGGCCGGCCGGTGCCGCGACCGGGGGTACGAGCCGACGTTCCACCACCATCTCGGGACCTACGTCGAGGCGGTGTGGGAGATCGAGCGGGTGCTCGAGCTCACCGACGTGAGCCTGTGCCTGGACACCGGCCACCTGCTCGCCGGCGGTGGGGAGCCGGTACGCGGCCTGCGGGAATGGAGCGGCCGGATCAACCACATTCACCTCAAGGACGCCCGGCGCGAGCTGCTGGCCAGCATCGTGGCAGACCGCGCGCCGATGCAGGAGATCTGGCAGCGGCGCGCGTTCTGCGCGCTCGGGCAGGGCGACGTCGGAATGGACGAGGTGCTGCAGGCGATCTCCGACATCGGCTATTCCGGCTGGCTGGTCGTCGAGCAGGACATCTTCCCCGACCCAGCAGAGCCGCTGCAGGCAGTGGCTGACAACCAGGTCGCCAACCGGAAGTGGCTCGCCGAGCGCGGTATCTGAACCTGGGACCTCAGAGCAGCGCGACCGCGGTATCCACGGCCGCCGCGACGTCGTCGTCGGCCGGGTAGAGCAGGTTGCGTCCCACCACCAGGCCGTGCACTCCGGGCAGCCGCAGGGCCTTCTCCCAGCGCGCGAACATCTCATCCGGCTGGTCCGCCGCCTCTCCGCCGAGCAGCAGGATCGGCAGCGTTGTCGCCTCGGCCACGCGTTCCATGTCGTCGACCGCGGGCAGCTTCAGCCAGGTGTAGGCCGATGTGCTGCCCAGTCCCGACGCGATCGCGGCTGAGCGGATCACGGCATCTGGCGTCAGGTCGTTGCTGGTGCGTTCGCCGTTCCTGGTCACCATGAACGGCTCGACGACAGCCACTAGCTGCCGCGCCGCCAGGTCGGTCACCGCTTGCGCGCAAGCCGCCAGCGTGGCAGCGCTCGCCGGGTCGGCAGGGTCGATGCGCAGCAGCATCTTCCCGCCATCCAGGCCGCTCGCCTGGATCGCCGCCGCGTCGTATCCGGTAAACCGGTCGTCCATCTCGAACGCCGATCCGGGAATGCCACCGCGGTTCATCGAGCCGATCGCCAGCTTTCCGTCGAGCGCGCCGAGCAGCAGCAGGTCCTCGATCACGTCCGCGGTAGCCAGGACACCGTCCACGCCAGGCCGGCCAAGCGCCACCATGATCCGGTCGAGCAGGTCAAAACGGCTCGCCATGGCCATCGGCCGCTCCCCGACGCCAAGGACGCCGCGAGCGGGGTGATCGGCGGCGATGATCATCAGGCGCTCGTTCGGGCCGAGGAATGGCCGGCGCCGCCTGGCGGCGCTGGCGCTCGCAATGGCCGATGGCTGACGGGCCCGCAGCGCGGTTAGCCTTGCAGGCGTACCGTTTGGCGGCAGAGTACTTGTCACGCTCCCTGCCCCTCCGACATATTCCAAGCAGCCACTCGCCACCAGCCGGCCCTGGCTGACGGCCCTGGCCGAATCGGGTGATCTGCGTGGTGCATCAGGAACCGGCAGACTGCGGTCACGCCGTACTTATGCCATGTTATCGTTTGCGCAACCGTTTTACTAGGAGCTCAAGTCGTGGATCCCCGCAGTAGCCGAATCCGCCTGGCGGATGTCGCGAAGCTGGCCGGCGTATCGACGACCACCGCATCCCGGGCGCTGAACGGTCGCGGCGAGCTCACCAACGAGACCCGGTCAGCGGTGCTTGAGGCGGCCTCGCAGCTCGGATTCCGGCCCTCTCCGTTCGCTCAGTCGCTGCGCACGCGACGCTCCCATACGGTCGGCCTGATCGTGCCGCACGTCGCGCATCCGTTCTATGCGTCGATCGTTCAGGGCGCGCAGTCCTATCTGCGCGAGGCAGGCTACCGCCTCATACTCATCGATGCCGGCGAGGACGAGCAGAGCGTGGCCGACGCGATCGACACGCTGCTCGACCACTGGGTAGACGGCATCCTGGTCTCGACGACGCCTTTCCCCGCAGTCCGCTTCTCCGAGCTGCTGCGCGGGACGCCATGCGCCTTCATCGACGAGACCGTCCCGGATGTCGGCGTCGGCAGCGTGATACTGGAGAACCGCGAGGGCATCGCCGCGCTCGTCGGGCACCTGGCGTGGCACGGCTATGAGAAGATCGCGTTCCTGAGCGGGCCGGACGACCGGACCGACGGGCGTGAGCGCCTCGAGGGCTACTACGCCGCCATGGCGGCGCACTCCCTGGAGGTGGATCCCGGCCTGGTCCGCAAGTGCGAGTGGAACCTTCGCAGCGGCATCGAGCAGACGCTCGGCTTGCTGGACAGCGGCTTGTCCGCGCAGGCCGTGGCCGCGTCCAGTGCTGAGCTCGCACTCGGCGCGCTAGCTGCCTGCCGAAGCCGCGGCATGCGGCTGCCTGGGGACATGGCACTCGCGGCTTTCGACGACACCTATTTCGCTCCGCTGCTGGAACCCGCGCTGACCGCGATCAGCTACGACACGCACGCCATGGGCGCTCGCAGCGCGCGGCTCCTGCTCGACGCGATCTCGAGCGACCGGCCGGGCTACGAGGAGATCCGGATTGGCGTCCAGCTCGTGCGCCGCCGTTCCTGCGGCTGCGAGTTCGACTTGATGAACGGGCTCGGCGCCGCGGACCTCGACCGCTGAGAAAGGCTCTGAAAGCTCTGAAAGGCTCCGAGAGGCTCAGCCTTACTTGCCCATGCCCATCGTGACGCCACGGACAAGGTGCTTCTGGAACAGCACGTAGACGATGATCGGCGGGATCACGCTCAGCACTGAGCCGGCCATCAGCGCCGGGACACTAGCCACGCGCCCTGACGAGAGCAGCGCAAGCCCCACGGTGACCGTCCGGTCGTTGAGGTTCTGCAGGAAGAGCAGCCCGACCAGCAGGTCATTCCAGATCTGGATGAACTGCAGCACGGCGACC
>JASHXW010000256.1 GCA_030043395.1 Streptosporangiaceae bacterium | reverse complement strand
GGGGAGCCTCCGGATCGGATTTCATGATCGCGGTGAGTATTGTGCTGGATCCAGCACAATACTCACCGCGATCATGAAATCCGATCCGGAGGCTCCCCGAGGCTCCCGGAAGCCACCGGATGCAACGCAGGCGACCCAGGTGGCCAGCCAGGCAGGCAGCTTGCGTCGCGCAGACCAAGGTGGCCGGAGAGCGAACTGGGAGTGGCCAGCGACGAACGCCGCGGCAGCGCAGGGTGCAACCCCCACGAAATAGCCCTGTGCGGGCGCACGTACAGTTGTTTGCCGTGGGGTCTCAGCGCGACGAGGCGAGCGAACGGGCGCCCGGCCAACTCGTCGTCCGCACCGTTCCCGTCCCCGATCCCGGTGATCTGCTCACCCGCCTCCCCGGACCCGACGCGCTTGCCTGGGTTCGCCGCGGCGACGGCCTGGTCGGCTGGGGAACCGCGGCCAGGATCACGCTGCCCGCGGGCCAGGACAGGTTCGTGGCCGGCGAGAAGTGGCTGAGCGAACTCTTCGACGCCGCGCGGGTCGAGGACGAGGTCGCATTGCCCGGTTCGGGCGCCGTGGCGTTCGGGAGCTTCACCTTTGACCCAGTCTCAGATGGCTCCGTCCTCGTCGTCCCGCGAACCGTGCTTGGCCGCCGGAACGGCACTGCCTGGCTCACGACCATCACCGCCGTCAACACCGACAACGACGCGGCCGACGGCATCGGAACCGATGCCATTCCGCTCAGCCTGCCAACCGACCTGCTAGCACCGACCGACCTGCAAGCGTCGCCCGATCCGCGTCCGCTCCAGTCCCCGACCGGCGTGCGCTGGCATGACGGCAGCCTGACCGCCCCGCAATGGGAGCGGGCGGTGGCAGCCGCAGTCGACGCGATCTCAGCTGGCATCGTGCGCAAGGTAGTCCTGGCGATCGAGCTCAATGTCACCGCCGCCGAGAACATCGACTCCCGGGTGCTGCTCTCCCGTCTCGCTGGGCGTTACCCGGACTGCTACACGTTTGCCTGCGCAGGCATGGTCGGCGCGACGCCGGAGCTGTACATCCGGCGCACGGACAGCCAGCTGTACTCGCTCGTGCTGGCGGGGACGCTGCCGCGCGGCGCGACGCCGGAGTCCGACCACGCGCTGGGAGAGGCGCTGCTGGCCTCGGCGAAGAATCAGAACGAGCACCAGTACGCCGTGGCTGACGTGCGGTCCGCGCTCCAGCCGCTCTGCGGTGACCTGCGGATCTCCGAGCGGCCCTTCCTGCTCAAGCTGGCTAATGTCCAGCACCTCGCAACGCACGTGCATGGCCAGCTCGCCGCCGGCGAGGCCGCGAGCCACTCGGCGCTGGCCCTGGCAGCCGCCCTGCATCCCACCGCGGCGGTCTGCGGCACGCCGACCGAAGCCGCGATGGAGCTCATCAGGGAGCTGGAGAGCATGGATCGCGGCCGCTATGCGGGCCCGGTCGGCTGGGTGGACGCCAGGGGCAACGGCGAGTGGGGCATCGCACTGCGCTGCGGGGAGATCTCCGGGCGGAACGCGCGCCTGGTGGCCGGCTGCGGGATCGTCGCCGGGTCGGATCCGTCGGCCGAGCTAGCCGAGGCCCAGACCAAGTTCTGGCCCATGCGCTACGCGCTCGAAGGCTAACCAGAACACGCAGGTCCGCGGCCTGGACGGACCCATCCGGCCGGCCTCTCGCCATGCCACTCCCTGGTCACAGACTGATCTCGGTTAGATAACCACCGGTAACAGCCGCCTCGGCCGGGGTACGGACGGACCTGTTGACATGCGGTTACCGATCGTAATGTTCTAGTTACGTATCGTCATCGCACGGCTGCGGAGCTCACTCACGAGTCAAGGGTTCAGCCGCTCCCCAGCCGCTGCCTCAGCCGCGGGGTTAGCTAGCCCGCGGAGTCACTGGGCCCGGCCGTTCCGGGCCCAGACCCGAAGGAGTCTTCTTCATGACACGTCGTTCCCGGCGAATTACCGCTGTGGCGGCAGCCGCCGCGCTCACCGCCGGCCTCGCCGCCTGCAGCAGTAATAATTCGTCCAGCAATAGCTCGGCGGTGGGGACCAAGCCGGTCTACGGCGGGACGCTCAAGCTCGTCGCGGCCTCCGGCCCTGACCACATCGACACCGTCCCCGCCTACTACACAGCCGACTACATACTCGAGCGCGCCTATGCGCGCCAGCTCGTCGCCTATCCGACGGTCCCTGACCCGACCATCACATCGAGCGGCTGGAAGAAGGACACGACGCCGGAGCCCGATATCGCCACCTCGGTGCCGACCACCTCCAACGGAGGAGTCACCGACGGCGGCAAGCTCTACACCTTCCACATCAAGAAGGGCGTGGACTGGAACACCTCGCCACCGCGGCAGGTCGTCGCCGACGACTTCATCAGGGAGTTCAAGGCGTTCTGCAACCCGGTGAGCCCGGTCGGCAACCCGGTCTACTACGAGGCGACGATCGCCGGCCTGACCTCGTACTGCAACGCCGAGACGAAGTACTTCGCGAACAAGGCGCACGCACCGACGGCCTCGAACATCGCCAACTTCCAGAACACGCACACGATCACCGGCATCACCTCGCCCAACCCGATGGAGCTGCAGTTCCACCTGGTGTCGCCCGCGAGCGACTTCATCTACATGCTGGCGATGCCATTCGCCTCGGCCAGGCCGGTCGAGTACGACAAGTACGTGCCGAACAGCCTCGCGCTCGACCAGCACACGATCTCCGACGGCCCGTACCAGATCACATCGTACGTGCCGAGCCGGTCGATCGTGATGACGCGCAACCCGGCGTGGAAGCAGTCCACTGACCCGATCCGCCACCAGTACGTGGACAAGATCACGGTCACGATGGGCGTGACGGATGCGCAGACCCAGTTCAACGACATGCAGGCCGGAGAGTACGACCTGCCGCTGGACACCAGCCTGGTGCCGAGCGAGGTCCCGACCCTGGAGGCCACGCACAACCCGAAGTTCCGGGCATGGCCAGGCAGTAACACCTTCCCGTACATCGTGTTCAACCTGCGCAGCCCGAACAACTCAGGCGCCATGGGCAAGCTGGCAGTCCGGCAGGCCGTCGAGTACGGCGTGAACAAGGTCGCCGTGCAGAAGGTCATCGGCGGGCCGACGGTCG
>JASHXW010000255.1 GCA_030043395.1 Streptosporangiaceae bacterium | reverse complement strand
GTGCTGCTTCTCCAGCGTGGCGGCGCCGTAGTGGTGGTCGAGGTCCGCGTACCGCTCGCCGCCAAGGCGGAACAGGCCCAGGTCGATCAGCCGCACGGCGGATGCAGCCACCCGGCCACGATCGAAGCTGCGATGCCGCAGGTCGCGGAGCGTGGCCGCGCGCAGCTCCGGCAGCGCGGAGGCGAAGCGCAGCATGTGAGCGAACTTCTCCTGATCTCGCCGCTCGCGCCACAATTGGTGGTAGCGGTACTGGATCCGGCCGCGGCTATCCACGCCGGTGGCCTGGATGTGGCCAAGCGGATCGGGCGAGACCCAGACTTTAGTCCAGGCAGGCGGGATGGCCAGCGCCTTGATGCGCGTGAGCGTCGCCGGGTCGGTGACCAGGCCCCCGCCGGGGTCGAGATACGCGAACTCGGTCCCCGTCAGGACCCGGGTCAGGCCAGAACCGCGCGGGTCGCTGCGGTTCAGGCCCGGTACCGCGGCAGGTGCCGCCGCATCCGCGGTCACGGCCGTCGAAGTTCTCATACGTCATTTAATCCCGGGGAGCTAGGCGGTCATGACCCGTGCCCGTCAGCCCAGGGCACGGTCGAGGTTGTAGGCGGCGCTGATCAGCGCCAGGTGGGTCAGGGCCTGCGGGAAGTTGCCCTGCTGTTCGCCGGCGCGGCTGATCTGCTCGGCGTACAGGCCCACGTGATTGGCGTAGGTGAGCATCTTCTCGAAGGCTAGCTGCGCGTCCTCCAGGCGCCCGGCGCGGGTGAGGGCCTCGACGTACCAGAAGGAGCAGGCAGAGAACGTGCCTTCCTCGCCGCGTACCCCGTCGGGGCTCGCCTGCGGGTCGTACCGGTAAACCAGGGAGTCGGACACGAGGCTGGCGCTGAGTGCGTCGAGTGTAGACAGCCACTTGGGGTCGGTCGGCGAGATGAACTTGACCATCGGCATCAGCAGGACCGCGGCGTCGAGTACATCCGCTCCTTCGTACTGCGCGAAGGCACCCAGGTTCGCGGACCAGCCGCGGTCCATGATCCGGCGGTAGATCGCGTCGCGGGCCGCCCGCCAGCGTTCCAGGTCCGCGGGCAGGCCCCGGCGGACTGCCAGCCGGATCGCCCGTTCCACCGCGACCCAGCACATTAGCTGCGAGTACAGGAACCTCTTCGAGCCGCCCCTGGTCTCCCAGATGCCCTCGTCTGGCTGGTCCCAGTGATCGCAGAGCCATCCTGTCCGGGCGACGATCGTGTCCCACTGGGCGCTGGAGATTGGCCGGTGCCAGCGGTCGTAGAGATAGACCGAGTCCATGAGCTCGCCGTAGATGTCGAGCTGAAGCTGCTGAGCGGCGGCGTTGCCGACGCGCACCGGCTGCGAGCCCTGGTAGCCAGCCAGGTGACGCAGTTCCCGCTCCGGGAGCTCGGTGCGTCCGTCGATGCCGTACATCACCTGCAGCGGCCCGCGGGCCGATTCCTCGCTGGTGCTGGCATGCCTGAGGACGAAGCCCATGAAGGCGTGAGCCTCGCTGGTGAATCCCAGCCGCAGGAGCGCGTAGACGCAGAAGGCCGCATCCCGGACCCACATGTACCGGTAGTCCCAGTTGCGCTCCCCGCCGATCTGCTCGGGCAGGCTGGTCGTCGGCGCGGCGACGATCGCGCCGGTCGGCGCGTAGGTCAGCAGCTTCAGCGTCAGCGCTGAGCGGTGCACCACCTCGCGCCAGCGCCCCCGGTACCTGGACGCGGACAGCCAGTTCCGCCAGAAGGCCACGGTGGCGATCCCTAGCTGCTCCGCCTCGGCGCCTGAGCACGCTCGCGGCGCGGCGTCACCACTCACCTCGTCCAGGGCGAACACCACCGACTCGCCCTCCTCCAGCTTGAACGCCGCCGTCACGTCACGGTCGTCGTGCTCGACCGGCACTGTCGCGGAAAGCGTCACCGTCAGGCTCTCCGAGGTGAAGACCAGGCCTAGTTCAGTTTCGGCCAGGGTGTGCGGATGCATCCCGTACCCGAACCGCGGCGCGATCCGCGCACGGAACGGCATGGTCCCCCGCACGCAGACAACCCGCCGGATCAGCTGGTGGCGCTGAACTTCGTCGCTGCCGCTGACTGGCATGAAATCCTGGATCTCCCCCACGCCATCCTGCGCGAAGAAGCGCGTGATCAGGACATTGGTGTCGGGCAGGTAGAACTGCCTGGTCTTGGCCGGCACGGCCGCCGCCAGCTCAAAGCAGCCGCCTTGGTCCGCGTCAAGCAGCGAGCCGAACACGCTGGGAGCGTCGAAGGACGGGCTGCAATGCCAGTCGATCGTGCCGTTGGTCGCCACCAGGGCCACGCAGTGCAGATCGCCGATCAGCCCGTGCTCGGAGACCGGGAGATACGCCGGTTGCTCGGCGTTGCCAGCGCCACGCTCTGGGTACAGGCCCCCGTCAGGCAACTCTGCCGGTCACTTGCGGTAGCTCCCGTGCCGGAAGTCCTCGACGAGATCTGGATGAGAGGGGCTCCAGCCAAGCTCCTCGCGTGCCCGGACCGCGTCGGTTCCCTGATCGAGCAGCAGGACCTCGGCGAAAGCGTCGCCGAGGCGAGTGCGGGCCTCAGCGGCCGAACCAGGGACCGCTCCTGGAGCCCCGGCTGGGATGGCCGCTGCCTCGGTGAGTTCGGCAACCGTCGGGTCCGAGCCGTCGCCGACGACGTACCGGCCGCTGGCCGACTCGTCTTCCAGGGCACGCCGGAAGAAGTCGGCCAGGTCTGCGACGTGGACGGTGGACCAGTGCTGCTGTCCCGTACCGAGCATGATCAGGTTGCCGGCGTCATCACGGGGAGAACCCAGCAGAATCCCGGGCATCCCTCCGCCCCCGTCACCGTAGGCCGTGCTGGCGACGACCACGGTTCCGCGCATGCCAGGAGCGCCCAGCACCTTGCGCTCGATCGGTACCTTCCATGCCACCATCGCGGGGGCCTCGATGGGAGACTCCTCGTTGATGGCGCGGTTGTCACCGTAGATCCATTCACCGCTGATGTGCAGGTACGGACGGCCGGTTCCGCCGAACGCGTCGATCGCCGCGTCGGCGACCGCCGAGTCCATCTGCGCGCTGGTGGCGTCCCCCGGGCTCGCCGTGTGGATGGCACCATCCGCCTCGCGGAGCACGCTGGCGACTTGCGCGGAGTCATAGAGGTCGACCATGACGGGAGTAGCCCCGTGACCTGCGACGATGTCAGCCTGGCGGGCGTCCCGGACGGGCGCTGTCACGTCATGGCCATGGTGGCGAAGTTCCGTCAGGACGTGCGATCCGACGAAGCCGGTGGCACCGGTGAGTACTACTTTCATCGCTTGACAGCCTCCTGTTCTTGATCGTCCGAGGCGAGGCTCGGCTACGAGGTAGCCATCTCCGCCTCCGGCACGCGGCCAGATTCGCTCCCGGCCAGGTGAAGCGTGATCACCCGATCCTGGTGATTCGCCGGGCCGTGACGAAAACCTTGACGATCAGCCAGGACAGATAGCGCGGGATTGTGCCCGCCCGCCTAAGTGTCCCCGCCGCTGCGGCCGGTCATTCGGTGAGTGCCAGACTCAAGACATGGCTGCGGAGGCACGGCTGAGCATGGCGGTCATGTACGTGGGCGACCTGGATGCGTCGGTGAGCTTTTACACCGAGCTCCTGGGGCTGACGGTCACCGATCGGGAACCCGCCGCGGCACTGCTGGCCAGCGCCGGGCGCTCCCCGCTGATCCTGCGCTCGATGGGCGAGGATGCCAGGCGGTACCCAGGCGGCGCAGGCGTGCAGTACGTGATCTGGGCAGCGGCATCCGAAAAGGATCTCGAGCAGGCTGAGCGCATGCTGAGATCGCGTTCGGCTTACATCGAGACCCGGCACGGAGAGGGCCACACGATTGTCGAAGGCCGGGATCCGGACGACTGCCCCGTGCTGGTTGCCTATCCGGGCCCGGATCAGGTACCGCTGCATACGCTTCCGGCACGCGTCTACGCGTGGTGGTGACCTCGGTCAGTCGCCTCCGGCAACGGTCGTTTCCTGAACCTGCAGGCGGGCCGACCATCGCTCTTCGATGTGGGCGTAGCGCCCCAAAAGCCGGCGTGCTGGCTGACTCCGTGCACCTCCAGGGGCACCAGGCTGAGCGTCTCGATCCCGCCGATGAGCACGCAGATCGCCACCGACAGCCCGGTGATGGCCAGGTTGTAGTAGACCTTGCGGACCGGGTTGAAGAACGCCCAGCCGTAGGCGACGTTCATGAACAGCCCGTCAGAGGTATCCATCAGCGACATGCCCGCGGTGAACAAGATCGGCAGCGCCAAGATGGCTTCCCACGGGATGTGCTCCCCGGCGGCCAGCGCCACCGCGGTGAGCAGGGCGACCTCGGTGGCGGCGTCGAAGCCCATCCCGAACACCACGCCGACCGAAAGGCGAGGGTGGCGGGCAACCAGCCCGGCCGTGCAAGTCCAGGACGCGAACTCTCAGCCTGTCCCGAAGTAGTCGGCTAGCCACGGGCCAGTGACGCTGCCTGGATCTCTGGCGACCTGCTCAGGCGTTCCGGCAGCGAGGATGCGGCCGCCTTCCGGGCCACCGCCGGGGCCCATGTCGATGAGAAGGTCCGCTGCGGCCAGCAGGTCGAGGTCGTGGTCGATGACGATGATCGTCGCTCCGGCGTCGATCAGCCGGTCGAACACGCTCACCAGTGTCGCCACGTCCAGGGGGTGCAAGCCGGTGGACGGCTCGTCGAAGACGTAGAGCGCGCCCCGCTGGCTGCTCCGCAGCCGGGAGGCGATCCTCAGCCGCTGCGACTCGCCGCCCGACAAGGAGGGCGTGGGCTCACCGAGCTTCAGGTAGTCCAGGCCGACCTCGCTCACAGGACGAAGCGCCGAGGCGATCGGGGCCCTGTCATCGAACCGCTCGAGTGCGTCGCGCACGCTCAGGCCGAGCACGTCGGCGATCGTCACGCCGTCGACCTGGACCGCGAGGGCGGCGTCGTTGAAGCGCGCGCCGTGGCACGTCGGACACTGGACGGTGATGTTCGGCAGGTACTGGACGTCCAGGTCAATGCGGCCGAGCCCGCGGCAGGTGGGGCACTGCCCCTCGCGGGTGTTGAAGGAGAAGTGACCGGGCTTCCAGTGCCGGCGCCGGGCATAGGCGGACGCAGCGAACAGCCGGCGGACGTGATCGAACGCCCCGCAGTAGGTCGCGGGAGTCGACCGCGCGTTCTGGCCGATCGGCGAAGCGTCGATCTGGACAACCTGGCGGATGCCCTGCAGGTCCAGGCGGCGGACATGGTTCGGCTCGGGGCGGCCACCGAGCCGCGCCCGCGCCGCCGGGATGAGGCTGTCGAGCACGAGCGCGGTCTTCCCGGCCCCGGACGGGCCTGCCACCGCGGTCAGCCGGTTCACCGGGAAGGCTGCCTTGACGTCGTGCAAGTTGTAAAGGTCGGCGATCTCGATGGCGAGCTGGCCGTCCTCAGCCGCCCGCCTGGGACGCGCGCCCGCGATGGCAGGCGCACCGGCGAGGAAAGGGCCTATGACGGAGTGCGGGTCGGCTTCGAGCTGGCCGGGGGCGCCGGCCGAGATCACCTGGCCGCCCTGCGCTCCGGCCCCGGGACCGAGCTCGATAATCCAGTCCGCCGATCGGATGATGTCGCGGTCATGCTCCACGACGATCACGGAGTTGCCGTTCGCGGCCAGCGCGCTGATCGTCTTGCGCAGGCCGACGACGTTGCTCGGGTGCAACCCGACCGACGGCTCGTCCAGCACGTAGAGCATGCCGGTAGCGCTGGCGCGCACCGTCGAGGTGAGCTCGATCCTCTGCCGCTCCCCGGTGGACAGCGAGGCGCCGGACCGGTCGAGCGTCAGGTAGCTGAGCCCGACTTCGAGTAGCGGGGAAAGCGTCCCGTTCAGCTCGGCGAGCAGGCCGGTCGTCACGCGACCGAGCTCCGCGGGGAGCTCGTCAGGCAAGCCAGCCGTGAAGAGCTGCAACTCCCCCAGCGCGAGCGTGCTGACCTCGGCGATGTTCCGCCCGCCGAGCTGCGAGGACAGCGCCTCCGGTCGCAGCCGCGTGCCGTGGCAGACCGAGCACACGCGCGTGACCACGAACCGCTGCGCCAGCCTGCGACTGCGCTCATTGTCGCTGAGCAGCGAGCGCTCCACCGCCGTCACTGCGTTGTCATAGTTCACCGATAGCTGGACTGTCCGCTCGTTTCGCCCCGAGTGCAGCGTGACCTGCCGCCGCACGGGCGGGCCGTGCAGCACGATGTCGCGCTCGCGGTCGGTGAGCGAGTGGTACGGCACGTTCAGGCGCACGCCGAGTTGGCCGGCGGCGTACATCGACAGCCGCCGGCCGCCCGAGTTCCATGGCAGCACCGCCCCTTCCTCGATCGTCTTGCCTGGGTCGGGCACCAGGGTCGGTTCGTCGACCTCGGACCGGACGCCGAGGCCCTGGCAGGCAGGGCACGCACCGTAGGAGTTGAAGGCGAAGGATTCGGCGCTGGGATGCTCGAAGTGCGCACCGCACTGCGGGCAGACGATCTCCTCGGCGAATGTCGCGATCGACGGGCCGACGCGGTGGCCGTTCGGGCACACATGCGAGCCAAGCCGCGACATCATCAGCCGCAGCACGTTCAGGACATCGGACATCGTCCCGACCGTGCTGCGCGGTCCGGGAATCGGCGGTCGCTGCCGCAGGGCGAGGGCCGGCGGCAGGTGGTCGATCTGGTCGACGTCAGGGCGCTGGGCCTGGGTGAGCCTGCGGCGGCTGTAAGTGCTCAGGCCAGCCAGGTACCGCTGCATGCCCTCGGCGTACAAGGTGCCGATCGCCAGCGACGTCTTGCCTGACCCGGACACTCCCACCACGGCGATGACTCGCCACAGCGGCACGTCGACGTCGACATTGCGCAGGTTGTTGTGCCGGGCGCCGCGAACGCCGATGGCGGCGGGCAGCGTCCCGGGCACCGGCAGATCAGCGGTCGCCATGTGGCCTACCTAAGCAGGATCGCTTCTCAGGGGTGAGCCGGCCACCACGCCCAGGCTCAGGCGGTGCGTGATTTCCCGTCGTCGAATGCGGCGGAGAACAAGTACGACGTCGCCAGGCTGCGGTAGGGCCGCCATCGCTCGGCGATCGCCAGAACCTCGGCCTCCGTGGGCAAGTGATCAAGGCGGTAGGACACGCGGATGGCCTTGCGCAGCGCGAGGTCGCCCGGCAGTACCACGTCTTCCCGGCCGAGCGCGAGAATCAGGGCGCCCTGCGCCGTCCACGGGCCTATCCCTGGTATCTCGGTCAGGACCGCTATCAGCTCTTCGTCCGTACTGGTCTCGAGCGATTGCGGGTCGAGCCGTCCATCCGCCAGCCGCTCGGCGAGCTCGCGAATCGTGCCTACCTTCCGCCACGACAATCCTGCCTCGCGGAGCTGCGCCGGATCCGAGGCGAGCACGTCGGCAGGTGCGGGAAGATGGCCGCCGAAGCGCTCCTGGATGCGGCCGAGGATTCGGCGGGTCGCCACGACCGACAGTTGCTGGCCGACGATCTGGAACAGCAGCGCACCGAACAGGTCGAACTTGGGCAGCTCAGTCAGCCATTGCTGCGGATCGAAGTCCGGCCGGTCTGCCATGAGCCTGGCCAGCACCGGGTCAGCCTGGCGCAGGTGAGCCCGGGCCCGCGCCAGCCATTCCGCCCGGCCGGGTCCGACCTGATGAGCGCCCGACGTCACCATCCTCGCCATTACCCCTTCCGTAGCCGGTCCGTCAAGACAGCCTGCTCCGCCTGGCGCGCAAGAGGCAGCCAGCCGATGGATCAGGGACGGTGGCGGTCAGCTCGGGTCACGTGCAGGAAGACGATCAGCACGACGAACAGGATGGCGACTGTTGCCGGGACTAGAGTGCCGGCCCAGTTGAAGCCCGGGTTCGGGGGAAGCGGGATCGCGATGCCCTGACGCGCCGCCATCCTCTGCATGAACTCGCGCTGAGCGAGGGTGACGCCGGTACTGAGCGCGTTCGTCGCCGCGATGGCGGAGAAGGCGACCGCGCCGACGGTGGAAGCCACCATGACGCGCCGGGCCCCGGCCACGCGCGACGCCTCGGCCGCGGCGCTGGCACGCGGCATGGGCGCGGAGCGTGGCGGCAGGTCGGCGAGCGGGGCGATGAGCTCCCTGCCGGTACGCGCGCTAAGGGCCTGCTCAGATCGCTGCTCGAACTCGTCGGCTGTGATCCGGCCGACCCGGAAGGCTTCGCTCAGCTCCTCGACCGCCTGGTCCCGGTCGGCGTCCGACACGCGGATGTCGCCGGGCGGGAAGCCCCTGCTGGCACTGTCCATCATTCGTGCCTCCTGCGGAGCCGACTTCGGCACATGACCCCAGACTAAGCGCGAGGCGGCCGGGTGGCATCACCCGTAGGTCGCGATAGCGTCAGCCCTCGGTATGAGCCGCCCCGCATCAAGCCGGGTGCCCGGTCCGGACCGCACGGACGACGCGGGCGTGCTCGCGCATGGTCTCGGTTCCGTCCGTGCCAGGCTGGCGTCCGAACCCGCAGTACATCGCCACGCCGAAGTCGGGGAAGTACCGCGACGCCGTGCTGACCCGGCGCTGCAGGCCGGCGGTGCCGTCGATCGGCAGCACCACGCCGAGGAACACCCGGGCATCGCCTGGCTCCAGGTCGGCGAGCGGCCGGAAGAAACTGCGATCCTCGCTGCGCAGGTACCGCGGGCCGGCCAGATGCAGCCAGTCCACGCGCCGGCCGGAGTTCGCCACCGCGAAGTTGGCCATCCGGACCAGCAGCGCGAGGTCCCGTGCCTCGTACATCGGCCACTCGGGGAATGTTCCGTAGCACAGGTGGTAGCCGACCAGCACGTCTTCCGGAACGAGCGGCGTCAGCCTGGTGACGGGGCCGGCGAAGCGCTCCCAGGCGCCCTCAGCCGTCCAGGCGAGCACTCCCTCGATGTCCTGGACCTCGTAGGCCATGTCCCACTGGATCGCCAGCTCACCGGGCGGGATCGCGGCGGTCAGCCGGTGCAACTCGCGGGCCACCAGGTCCTCGAAGGCGCGTGCGGCCACCGGGTAGTCAGCGGCGAAGTCGGCCTTGAAGGCGTTCATGGCGCTGGACGGAAACGGCAGGCCCACCTGGAACCGCAGCTCAGCGGGCACGACGCCAGCACTGCGCAACTCGGCGAACACCTGGTAGGACGCGATCGCGTCGTCGATGCGCGGCCAGGATCCCCAGTGCAGCTCGCTTACCCCGGGCCGGATGCCGAACACGGGAGTCTCGTACGCGTGCCTGGGCAGTCCGGTCGGTGACTCAGTCTCCTGCAGGACGACCACGCCAGGGTTCGGCCGGACGAGCTGCTCGCGCTCGTAGCTGACCCACCCGGCCCTGGGTCCTGTCTCGCCGTCCGGGAGGGCGAATACCAAGTCGCCGAAGAACTGCGCTGCCTGCCGTAGCGCCGACTCCGTGGAGCCGGCTGGCAGGCTTCCGACAAGAAGCAGATCGCTGTCTACCCGACGGGTCATCGCTGCCTCCAGTGATACCACGCTGAGATGATTTCTAGCACCCAGGCCTGACAAGTCTGGCTCGCGGCGGTGCTTCGGCCATACAACGCCGCGAGTTCGCGGCTACGATTCCCGCATGAATGCGCACTCCAAGCATCATTCCGGTCAGGACGGGTGGACTGGACTGGTGCCGCGTCACCTGAACTACGGTGACGCGACAACGCCGTTCATCTACGACACCATCTCGGCACTGCAGCGGCTCAGCGACGAGCCAGCGGTCGAGCAGTTCGTCGAGGCGCGTCCGGAGGATCTTCGCGCGATCCAGGCACTGGCTCGCGCCGTGACCGAAGCCGGCCTGCGGGTGCGTGCCACGCATGCGGGCGCCAAGGTCTACGACGAGCACCTCCGGCAGTTCACTGCCGAGGAAATCTGGGAGATCGACCTCGCCGTCGATGTGGTCGCCATGCTCGTCGGCAGCGGTGGCGTGAGCGCGGATACCCGTCGCAGCGTCTTCGACCGGCTTCGCCGGATCGACGAGCACGTGCATAGTCACCACTGGAAGGCAGAGGTACGCAAGGCTGGCGCCGGGCCGGCGGCATTCCGGGAACTGCGCCAAGCCATTCCGCACCACAAACCCGGCGGGTAGGCCCGGCCGCCAAGCGCGCATCGCCCATTGGCCTGGCACCCGGTGCCGGCATTACATTGGTCGCACTTTTCACTTCCCCCGATGATGAGCGGAGCGCTCCGACTTGCGCCGCGCGATTCTTCTCACTTTCACTGCCGCCGCACTGGCCGCCGTCAGCGGGTGCGGGGCCGCCAGTCAACCGGGCGCACGACCGCCGTCGGGCCCGACCGCCGGCACGGCCCGCACCGCTTCCGCTTCCGCCTCGCCCCGGTCGGCGAATTCGCGCGGCAGCACTCCGGGCTCGGCCGGCGCAGCAGGGTCGCTGCGGCTGCTGGTCGAGCCGCAGGCTGGCATCGGGCCGATCTACCGGCTCATCACCAGTGCGCGCTCGTCGGTGGACCTGAGCATGTACGAGCTGATCGACCACGCCGCGGAATCGGACCTCGCGGCGGACGCTGCCCGCGGCGTGGACGTCCGGGTGATCCTGGATCAGGACCTGGAGAAGTCCGCCAACACGCCCGCGTACGACTACCTGGCCGCGCACGGCGTCCACGTCCGATGGGGACCGGCCGGAGTGATCTACCACCAGAAGACGCTGACCGTGGACGATGCCACCTCGGTCATCATGACCGGGAACCTGGTGAGCGAGGACTACCCAGGCACCAGGGACTTCGCTGTGATCGACGCCGACCACGCCGACGTCGCAGCGATCGTGGCCACCTTCGACGCCGACTTCGCTGGCAGGCCCATCAGCCCGCCAGACGGCACCGACCTGGTCTGGTCGCCGACCAACGCGCAAAGCTCGGTCCTGTCGGTAATAGGCGGCGCGAAGCACACGCTCGCGCTGGAGCAGGAGGAGATGGACGACCCGGCTGTCACCAGCGCCCTGGCAGCCGCTGCGCGACGCGGCGTCGACGTCACCTTGACCATGACCGCGGACCCCGAGTGGGACGCGGCCTTCACGCAGCTAGCCAGGGCAGGGGTCCACATCAGGCTCTACCCTGACGATCCGAGCGCCCTGTACATACACGCCAAGGCGATCGTCGCCGACGCCGGGCTGCCAGGCCAGCGCGTGCTGGTCGGCTCGGAGAACTTCTCGCAGGCGAGCCTGGACTACAACCGGGAGCTCGGGATCCTGACCCGTGACCCTGCGATCGTCCGCGGCATCAGCAGGACAATTGCCGGGGACTACGCGCGCGCCACGCCATACTCACCACCGAGCTCGTCCGGGCCGGGCGGGAGGGCCTCGAGTGCCCGGTGCACCGCCACGGCCACCGTCTATGACGCGGCCCGCGACGAGAACAACGTCTATGTGCACTCCGACGAGCCTTACCAGACGGCCACTGCGACCGCCGGCGGGTACTCCCGCAGCTGGCAGACCAATGGCTCTGGTTACGCGCTTATCTATCTCAACGGCCCGGCACCCGGGGCACTCATCACCGTCAGGGTCGCAGGCGCAAGGTGCACCGCCCGCGACTAGCGAACGCCAGCGACTAGCGCACGCCCACTGCCGGAGCCCGCTAGCCAAGCCAGCAATGCCATTACGTCGTGCCCGGACTTAGTAGTTCTAGTTTGCCGGCGGATAAAGCTTGCGCGCCGTGCAAAGTCACGATCTGCAAACAATTCCATGGCGCTCGCCATCCTCTGGCAAACTCATCGCAACCGATGAGCCCGCCCCGCTGTCCTAGGGAGTCGAGGCTGCTCGGAAAGGGGGCTGTGCCGTGTCGTCTGGCTACCACCGGTCGAATCCCGCCCTGAACGCCGTGGCCGCAACGGCACGGGTCCCCGCGCGCAGGCCGCTTCGCGCCTGCGCGTCGATGCTCGCCCTATCAGCCATTGCGCTCGGCGCGACCGCCTGCAATTTGGCCAGCCCCCAGGGACAGGCGCAAGCGGGTCCTTACGCGCCGCTGACCAGGGTCCCCGCGTCGAAGACGTTCGTGCTTACGGGCCCTCCTGGCGCGGTTGCCGCCCACGTGGCACAGCAGCTGTTCGCTTCCGCGCCCGTCGTCGTCGTCGCGAATGTCGCCAGCAAGGCCGCGGTGACCGCGGCGGCGGCCGACGCGGGGCGCGTGCACGCGCCGTTGTTCCTCAGCTCCGGGCACTCTGGAGCGAGGTCGCTGAGCTCGCTTGCCCGCACCGAGATCAAGGCGCTCCGCCCCAAGGCGGTGCTCGCGGTCGGACTCGGCGCGAATGAGCTGTCGGGCCCGCTGGGCCGGATCCAGGTCGTGACCAGCCTGGGCAAGCTGCCCAAGACCACGGCGCCGCTGCCGGTGAGCAAGGTCATCCTGCTCACCCGCGATGGCGAGAACGGCGCGAGGACCAGCGCGGCGGTCGCGACCGCCCACGCTGCGGGCGCGCAAGTGATCACCGTGCACGGATATGACCCGCAGGCCGACCCTGCCGCCATCACCGCGATCGCCGCCGTCAAGCCGGCGCACGTGCTGGCGCTCGGAAGCAGGTTCGGGCCAGCCAAACGGCTCAGCGCGCGCATCGCCGTCGCGGCAACCGGAGTCCAGCTTCCCGGTGGCGGGCAGGTGCTGTTCCCCATGCACCGGCTCGTCGCGCTGTACGGGCATCCCGGCGCGCCGGCACTCGGCGCGCTCGGAGAGCAGGACCTGCCACAGAGCATCGCGCGCATCAAGCGGCTCGCTGCGCTGTACCGGCCGCTGAGCAAGGTGCCGGTCATCCCGACGTTCGAGATCATCGCCAGCGTCGCGCAAGGCGCCGACGAGCCTGAGGGCGGCACCTACTCCTACCTGACCCCCATCGCTGACATCCGCCCGTGGGTCCAGGCAGCCTCCAAGGCAGGCATGTATGTCGTGCTCGACCTGCAGCCTGGGCGGGCGAACTTCCTGACCCAGGCCAAGTGGTATAAGCGGCTGCTCGAACTCCCCAACGTCGGCCTCGCGCTCGACCCGGAGTGGAAGCTCGGCCCCACTCAGATGCCGCTGCAGCAGATCGGCAGCGTGAACATCACCGAGGTCAACAGCGTCATCAAGTGGCTTGCCGGGCTGACCGCGCGCTATCACCTGCCGCAGAAGCTGCTGGTGCTGCACCAGTTCCGGTTGAACATGATCATCGACGAGCAGGCGCTTGACACCCATCACGATGACCTGGCGATCGTCATCCACATGGATGGCCAGGGCACTCCGGCCGACAAGCAGCAAACCTGGGATGCGGTGACCGGTGCCGCCCCGCGCGGGGTGTACTTCGGGTGGAAGAACTTCTTCGTCAAGGATCACCCCATGCTGACCCCGTCCGAGACGATGCAGCACACGCCGCAGCCGGTGATGATCTCGTATCAGTAAGGTCCTGCGCCCAAGGAGCGGGCCAGCCGCCGTACCGGCTGGCCCGCCGGCCTTGATCGGTCGCGCGCGACGTGCCCGGACTCGCCCCCCTGGTTACATCCAGACACGTCTGCGCGGCTGAGAGCAGACCCCGCGTCAATCACGCTTGCGCGGGTCGCGTCCCCCTGGGCCGCTCTCGTATCCCCGTTGACCGGTGTGGTTCCCCCCAATCACCGATCACGATTGATACAACACAGCGGGACTGGAGCGCGGGTGCTCATCCGGTGGAGTTCGTGTGAAGTTCGCTCAGGCGCCTGCGCTGGACGAGCAAGGCCGCCAGGCCGGCTCCGAGCAGCACTAGGGCGGGGATCAGCCCGATGAGCCGCAGGCTCGCCAGCGGCAGGTCGGGAGTGCCAGTGCTGCCGCCTTCGATGCCACCTCCGGTGAACGGGGCGACCACCAGCACGACCACGAAGTAGACGGCCGTGACCGCGGCGAGCACGCGGCTGCGCTCGGTCCAGGCAAGCACCCAGAGCAAGGCGGCGATGATCACGAGGGCGCCGGCCTTCCGGGCGGCGCTGATGACGTCCTGGACGCCCGGCGAGCTTGATTGCGACAGCAGCAGCGGGACGAGCAGCACCAGCTCAGACAAGATCAGCCCGGTAATCAGGAATCCAAGCGCCGGCGTGCGCAGGCCCACCTTGTTCCCTCGCCAGCGGTACCAGAGCACGGTCAGGACCACGCCCGCCGGGATGGCGAGCTGCCAGTAGTACCCAAGTGCTGCGATGTGGAACACGTGCACGACCACGTGCGCTCCGCACAGGTCGCCGAGTCCTGGGCCGCAAGGCAAACCACGGCCAGGCCGCGTCAGGAACACTGGCCGCGCTGGGCCCAGCCCCAGGTAGAACGCCAGCGATCCGCAGATCAGCGCGCCGAACAGCAAGAGAGGCAACCAGTAGGCGTGGGCGGCCGCGCTCGCGCGGTCGCGGAGCGCCTGAACCTCCGCCAGGAGCTGGGCTGGCGCCGGGCCTTCGCCGGTCCCGTCATTAGCTGTCGTACTCACTGCCGCCTCCGGCCTGCTCTGCGCTGCGCTGCCCGTCGTGCTGGCTGACGAGCAGGCGCAGCGCTGCCAGCTCCGACTCCAGAGCGTCGCGGCCGGGCCGCGTGATGCTCACCCAGGTTCGCGGGCGCCGGCCCACGTAGCCCTTCTCCACTTGCACTAGCCCCGCGTCCTCCAGGACCGCCAGGTGCGTCGACAGGTTTCCCGACGTCAGGCCAAGGGCCTCGCGCAGGTAGCCGAAGTCGACCTGCCGCGAGCGTGAAGCGATCGCGAGGATGCCCAGCCTGTGCCGCTGGTGCACGGTCTCGTCCAGCCCGGCAGTCGGGTGCTCGCCGACGGCGTCCTGCCCAGGCGCACCCGACTCGCGGAGGCTGTCCTTCGCGCCCCGGCGCTGCTCCACCATCCGCAGACCTCCTGTACCGCAATTAGATTTGCACAGCAAACTACTCGTGTCAACAAGCAAGCTTGGCAGCCAGCAGCAACTGCATCTCTGTAACCGGGGCGTTGTGCAGCGCGTCATCAGCATGTGAGGGTGATCGCACGTAACCGCCGGGCGCCCAGGCAGCCGCGCCGGACGCGCCGGAGTCACTCGCGGCCACGCTGTGCGAAGGAGGCCTGATGCCGGACGCCGCAACGGCCGCGGACTTCGAGGACTTCTACGCGGCCACTTCCGCGCGCATCGTCCGGCACGCGTACGCGCTGACCGGGAACGTCGCTGACGCGCAGGACATTGCGAGCGAGGCCATGGCCAGGGCCTGGCAGCGCTGGCCTGCCGTGTGCCGGTGCGATTCGCCCGAGGCCTGGGTTCGCCGGGTGGCCTCCAACCTGGCCACGAGCCGCTGGCGCCGCGCGAAGACGGCCGATGCCGCGGCTCGCCAGCTCGCCGGCCGGGTGACGGTCATCGAGATCGGCCCCGACACGGTGGCGCTGGTGGCCGCGCTGCGGACGCTACCCGAGCGGCAGCGGGTCGCGGTCGTCCTGCACTACCTGGCCGACCTGAGCCTGGACCAGGTGGCCAGCGAGCTTGGCTGCCCGGTCGGCAGCGTCAAGGCGTGGCTTTCCCGGGGCAGAGCCGCATTGGCGCTCGCTCTCGCAGAGGACAGCGGGCCAGCCCGCCGCGCTGGGACGGAGGCCGCAGATGCGTGACGACGACAGCCAGATTCGCGACCGTTTCCAGCGGCTCGCCGGAGCTCAGCTACCGGTGCCCGCCGCCACGGCGGTGATCAGGCGCGGGCGGCAACGCCGGCGCAGGACTCGCATCGCAGCGGCATCAGGCCTCGCGGTCCTGGCCATCGCGGGCATTACCGCGGCGCAGCTAGCCGGCGCCGGTCACCGAAGCCCGACGCCAGTGACCAGCGGCAACAGCCCGAAGCCGCGGCCTTCGCTGCCGCCCTCAGGCGACGGCCCGCTGGTACTCGGCTTCACGAGCAGCGGCTATTACGCGATGAGCAGGGTTGGCAGCACGAGCGCGCCCGTGCGGGTGCCTGGCCTGCCACGGGAAGTGGGAGCGGTACCGCAGATCGCCACCAACCCGGGCGGCGGCTGGGTCGTCATGTACCACACCGGCCACGCGAACCACCTGGGCCTGAAGCAGTCCCGCCTTGCGGTAGTGAGCGAGGCCGGTGCCGTCCAGCCCTTCGGCCCTGTCTTCGGCGCTAACAAATTCATCACCGGACTCGCCGTCCGCCCAGGCGATTCCGCCGTCGCCGCCGGAGTGACGACGCTGAACAGCCCGCAGGCGCCTGGCCATATCGAGCTGGTCCCGCTTCCCGGTCATCCAGCCCGCGTCCTGACGTGGAAGCTCAGCGAGCCATCTGCGGCTGAAGTGCAGAGCTTGTCCTGGGAGAACGATGATGTCCTGACCTACATCCCCGGCAGTGGCCGGGGCGGAGGCGGGTTCGCGGGCGACGGCGTAACCAGCCTGAACGTGTCCGGCTCGAGCCGGGTGGCTCCTGCCAAGACGGGATGGCCGGCGTTCACCAAGTCACCGGGCCAGTGCGACATCGACGGCGGGACCTGGCTGGGGTCCAGGTACCTGGCGCTCGAGTCCTGCACGAGCGGCTCGGAGATCCTCGTCTACGTGAACGCGGGCACTGGCCACAGGGATGGCCGGGGGCTGGACATCTCCGGCCACGGATGCCCGGATACGGCGCTGAACGCGGA
>JASHXW010000254.1 GCA_030043395.1 Streptosporangiaceae bacterium | reverse complement strand
TCGGACTGTTCGAACGGTTCGGGCAGGCCAAAGCGCGTTCCGGCTGGCGGCATCGATTTGGGGAGTGTACCCCGGACCAGCCGGGATCAAATATCCGCCCGGTGGCATAGTGCCTAATCCCCGACGGTCAGCCCAGATTTATCTTGTTTCAGGTGTTATCGGTAAGTCTGCGACCGGTCTGCGCGAGTGAGCGCGAGGGTGCGCCGGAACGTTCATGCCCAGCACGGCCACGCCAAGAACGGCGATGCCAAGAACGGCGATGCCAAGAACAGCCACGCCAAGAACAGCCACGCCAGAACAGCCATGCCAAGAACAGCCATGAGTGCTGCGGCTTTCGCGCGCTAGGCCGACCGAGGGCCCTCTGACCTGATCTGCTCGACCCGCTGCAGCGCTTCGCGCAGCTCAGCGAGCCAGGCGTCCTCATGCTCGCCGACGAGGCGGACGCACCAGGCAAGGGCGTCGCTACGGCTCCTGGCGACGCCCGCATCGACAAGCGTGTCGAGGACGAGGCGCTCAGCCTGGCGGAGCCTGGTCATCACCGGCACGGAGAAGGTCGTGAACATGACCATCCGGTCGCCACTGCGCACGCCCCACGACACCTTGCGGCCATAAGTGTGCTCGGCCTCGCGCGCGATCTCGATCCGCTGGTGCCGCGTGTCCTCGCGGAACCGCCTGCTACGCCCGTCCCAGGCCGCTGCCTGCTCGGCCTCGGAAGCACCCTCGGCTGCCTGCGGCGGCGCGATCGGCAAGACGACCGTTATCTCTTCGCGGTCGACCTTGACCTCGACCTCGCCGTCGAGCCACTCAGACGGCAGCCGTCCGGTGAACCAGCCTCGTAGCCGCTCTGACGCTGACACATGGGGTGCATCCTCTGTACTCATGTAATGATGATTACACACCTATGCTGGCGCTGCAACCGCCGAGGCACGAACAAGGATCAGTGCAGGAGACCGTCAAGATGACTTGGCACGGCTTAGCGCGGCTTGGCCCGGCGGCGGGGCAGGAGCCTCAGGTGCCCGTCTCTTCCGCCACTTTGGCAGCGAGCTTCGGGTAGACCTGCACGGCGCCGGCGAAGCCAGCGCCAAAGTACGCGGGAATGATCTGCACGTCCTCGCCCGGTTCGGGCGCCTGCACGATCTTGCCGTCGCCGATGTAGATCGCCACGTGCGAGATGTAGTCAGGATCCGTGGGATCGAAGTGATAGAAGAGCAGGTCGCCTGGCTCGAGCTCGCTGAGCGGTATCAACGGCCCGGTCATCGCCTGCTCCGCGGCGACGCGGGGCATGGTCACGCCTGCCTGGCGCATGGACCACTGCACCAGCCCCGAGCAGTCGAAGACGTTGGGCCCGTCTCCCCCGTAGACGTAGGGCAGGCCCACCCTGCTCTCTGCCGCAGCGAGGAACTTGGCCAGTTCGGTGGGCGTCAGGCCGGGGCCGTCGCTCGACGTCACGCCGTACCCGCCAGCCGAGCCAGTCGTGATCGTAGTTCCCGACACGATGACCTGCGTCACGAGCGCGGTCACCGACGCCTGGGCGGGACTGACCTTCTTGATCTTGGCGATCAGCCGGTCGAGCCGCGTCTTCGGCGCGCTGACGACGATCGCGTTCGCCGACGGCAGGCCAATCGACTTGGCCACCGCGTCGGAGACCACGCCATTGACCCCGCCGATGCCGACGGTGCCGAAGCCGGCGACGGGCAGGTTCATCGTTCGGGAGCCAGTGACGTGCACCGGCTTGTCCAGCGTGAGCCTGTCTTCGCTGCCCATCGTGTAGGAGATGGCCATGCCACCAGCCGCGATGTTCCGCCACAGCAACGCCGAGTCTGCCGTCGGCTTGGCGGCGAACGGCCGGAACGCTGCCGGGTCCACGCCGAGCATGTTGATGTAGACGCCGTTGACCTGGACGCGCCCGGCATCCACTGGCACTGCGCCGACCACGCCGCTCATCCGGCGGATGGTCGTCAGCAGGCGGGACGGCAGCGTGGTTGGAGCCACCACCAGGACGTCCGCCTGGAGCAGCTTGCCGAGCCCGCTGGTGATCTTCGCGGCGCTCTTCTTGGCTGAGGACGCAAGCGGGAGTGGCTTGGCCGCGATGACCGACGTGCTCGCCAGCTGGTGCGGTGAAACTCGCCAAGGGTCTTTCCCTGGCGACACGCCAGGCATCGTGCCGACCTTCGTGCTCACGCCAGTGGCCTTGCTGGTCAGTACGCCAGCCACCGCATCGTGTGCCGACCGACCAGCACTAGCTGGCACGTCAGGCCGGGACTGCCGGAAGACTCCGGTAAGGATCAGGCATGCGGCAAGCGCGAAAGCAACGATGACTGGGATCAGCCGACGCGCCAGCGTGCGCAACTTCGGTCCCTTTCAGGTCGCTCTACAACTCCCGCGCTACCGAATTATGCCGGGGCTGAACCGGACCGGAAAGCCCTGACGTGGAACCGATAGCTGAATTTCCTACAAACATATAGTACTTGGCGCAGGTGACCAGTAGGTGTCGAACTGGTGGCTGGTTCCTGACTAACGACGGACAACCCCTGTCCGGCCGAGGACCCGACCACACCACTACCACCCCGTTACCACTACCACCCCGTTTGGTCGACCTCCCACGCACTACCCTCCTGCTTAGTCATTGCGAAAGCCGCATATCAGACAATCTCGAGACCAAACAGGGGGGTAGTTGCTCGAGGAGGGGGCAAGTCGCCGGGCCCGAGCCAGCTGGCCGGACGCACTCAGGAGTGGAGCACGTCCAGCAGGTCGGCGGGGGTCGTGACCGGGAGCTGACAGGCGAAATTGCGGCAGACGTAGGCCGCTGGCTGGCCATCGACCAGCGTCCGTCCAGCTAGCAGCGGAATGCCAGCCAGCGCCTCGCCCGCCTGGCCGCGGTCAGGATGCCCGGCACCGGCTCGCCCGCCGTCAGCCTGGCCGCCACCCGCTCGCCCGCCATCAGGCTGGCCGTCATCGGTCCGCCGATCACTCGCCTGACCATCGCCCGTCGGCCCAACGACCACCTGGGGCTCGCCGACCGCGATGACCGCGCCTGGTGTCGCGCCCAGGGCCGCGGCGACGTGCAGTGCCTTCGTTCGCTCGTCATCTAGCGGCCCGACGATCGCTATCTCGGCTGGCCCGGCCAGTACAGCCTCGGTGACAGCCAGCCCTGACCCGCCGGCCTGCGGGAACTTCGTCGCGATGGCTGGCAGCGCGCCGAGTGCGTCGTTCGCCGCTTCCCTGTGCCGAGCTGACCCGGTCAGCGCCGAGTAGCTGAGCAGCGCTCCGGCAATCGCGAAGGTGCCTGACGGGGTCGGGCCGTCCGCGGGGTCGGCCGGCCGGTAGATCAGCTGCTCGCTGTCGTCCGCCGTGTCGAAGAACGCACCGGTTACGGGGTCGCGGAAGCGATCGAGCGCGACCTGAAGGAGTTCTCCCGCGAGGGTGACCCACCTGACCTGGCCGGTCACTCCGGACAGGGCGAGGAAGCCCGATGCCACGCACGCGTAGTCGTCCAGCACGCCGGCGGTCTCTCCCGCTACTCCATCCCGGGAGGTCCGCACCAGCCGCCCGTTAGCAAAGTGCACCCTCGCGATCAGCTCCGCGGCCGCGGTCGCGGCCGCGACGTAGTCTGGCCGGTCGAACAGCAGGCCGGCTTCGGCCAGCGCCCCGATGGCCAGCCCGTTCCAGGCCGCGACCACCTTGTCGTCCCTGGCTGGCCAGGTCCTCGTGCCGCGGGCCGCCAGCAGCGCCGTCCGCACTCGCTCATAGCGGGCCTTGTCGGCCGGATCGGCGGGCAGTTGCAACACGGAACTGCCGTGCTCGAAGGTGCCCGCCTTCGAGACCGCGAACA
>JASHXW010000253.1 GCA_030043395.1 Streptosporangiaceae bacterium | reverse complement strand
ACCCCTCGCTACGCCCGGACGGATTCACGATCCGGACCATGCTCGACCGGGTGGCTGAGCGTGGCGACCTGTTCCGCCCCGTGCTCGACTTCGACCAGCAGCTCCCGCCGCTCGGCTAGGGCGCCGAGCTGCCCGGCCACTACCAGTACACCTCAGTCCGTTGTCAGCGGCTCTCCGCCATCGGCCCGCACGGTCGTCGGCTTCTCGGGCAGGGCCATCGCCAACCGGCCGAACCGGGGGTCAGCTCCGCAGGAGCCTGGCCTTCGCGGCCGCGAACTCGGAGTCGCTCAGCGCGCCCTGGTCGTGCAGTGCGTTGAGCTGGGTGAGCTGGTCCGGGATCGATGGCGTGGCCGACTGGGCCGGCGCGCCCTGGCCGCCTGATGGTGGCGTAGCGGAGTCCTGGCCCTGCTCGAGGTCGCTGATCCGGGAATTCTGCTGATCCTCGTCGTACTGCTGCTGCGCCTGGTTCTCGGCCCTGCGCTTGCCTGCTACGTACGCGCCGCCGCCAACGACGGCCGCGCGCAGCAGGGGACGACGCCTGACGAACATGGCAAGCCTCCTGTCGATCCGGGTCAGATGTCTTGCCCTGCGGGCAGCGAGAGACCGAGCGCCACCATGATCTCGGGCGCCGCGGCCACTGTTCTCGGCCCGCCGACCTGCGGCGCTACGGCCTTCAGGACGCCCACGATGTCGTTAGGCGTGGCGCCCGCCTCGAGCGCGTTCGGAATCTGCCACAGGTAGGAAGCGGGTGGTGAGTCGAGCGCCACCAGGGCCGCGATCTTGCAGAGCGCGTAGCTGCGCGGATCCAGGCCGCTCTGCTCGCGCCAGGTCTCGCGGATCTCCCTTGCCTCGCCGATGATCGCCATGTCGCCCATCGCCAGGCCGGAGAGCTGGTTCCTGGTCTCGTCGTCAACGTCGACCTTTACAGGCGTGCTCATGGTCATGCTTCCTCCCGATCCGCGTCGCGTGCGCTGACCCGTCTACGGTGCGGTCAAGGCAGCCTCAACGTCACCACCCCGGGCGGGTGATACCGCGTCAGCAGGTGCTCGAGACCTCGCTCCGCGTCTCTTCGATGGCCTGCTGCGGCGGCGGAGCGCCGCGCGCCCGCGCGCCGGCCGGGAGATCAGGCGCGCGCAATTCGTCGACGCGGACCAGCGTGACGCCCGCCAGGATGAACGCGCCGCCGGCGAACTGCATCGCCGACGGGAGCTGGCCGAGCACGAGCCAGGCGAACAGGATCCCGAACAGCACCTCGGCCATTCCCACGAAGGAAGCGACCTTCGGCCCGAGCCTGCGGGCAGCGCCGATTCCTGTCACGTACGGGACAACCGCCGCCACCAGGGACAGCCCCGCGACGGGCACTATCCAGCTGACCTGATAGCCAGCGAGCCTGACGTCTGTCGCCGTGGTCAGCACCGGCAGCAATCCGGCCCACCACAGCCCGGCCAGGGCTAGCGCACCGACGCTCATGCCAGACCAGGCCATCACGATCGGCGGCAGCTGATCCTCGCCAGCCGCTGCCGACAGCACGAAGTAGACCGCGAGGCCGACCGCCGCGAGCAGGGCCCACATGACGCCGGTGACGCTGATCCGCATGGCCCCGGTCAGGTTGAGCACGCCCACCAGGCCGATCATCGCCGCGGCAGCGCCGGCGACCGTGAGCCGCCTGGGCCGCTGTCCATGGCGCAGCCAGAGCCAGCCGACGACCAGGACAGTCCCCAGGTACTCCAGCAGCAGCGCGACGCCGACTGGTATCTGCTGGATGGCATTGAAGTAGCACAGCTGGCATCCGGCCACCGCTAGCAGGCCGAAGGCGATCGCCCTGCCCGCGCTGCGGCGCAGTAGTGCCCACCGGCCGCGAAGCTGAGCCATAGCCGGAATGGTCAGTACGAGGCCGGCGACAAGGGCCCTGGCGATAACCGCGGCGGCGGGGCTCCAGCCGGCCCGTATCAGGGAGGACGCGAAGATACCCGAGGTCCCGAAGGTAGCTGCGGAGAGAACAGCCAGCGCGAGTCCGGTGCTGGCGGCCTTGTGTCCGGCCGGACGTGGTCGTGCGGCCCGAGCGATGCCGGAAGCCACGGCAACTCCTGGAGCAAATTGTGCTTAGCCTGGCGGTAGCGCGGCCGCCGCTGGCGTAAGAGGTAAAGTCAGTTTATGGTGGTGACTTTAGCTGCCGCGCCTGAAAGGAGTCAAGGTGCTTTTTGCCCATGACACCGAAATGTCGCTGGCCTCGGCGGCTGCCCTGGTCAATACCGGCCGCGGCGGCGCGGAACTCCTGCCGGACGTGGCCGCGCTCGATAACTTCGCCGTCACCTGGCAGAAGACCGGCACGCGCGCCCACGACCAGGCTGAACTCGAGGCCGTCCGCCAGCTCCGGCCGCGGCTTGAGCGGCTGTGGGAAGTCGGCGAGGACGATGCCGCTGGCCTGGTCAATGCCCTACTGCGAGAGGCGAACGCGCTGCCGCAGCTGGTCACGCATGGCCACTGGGGTTATCACCTGCACGCGGCAGCCAGTGATGCGCCGTTTGCCGACCGGATCGCCGTCGAGGCGGCGATGGCGTTTGCCGACGTCATTCACGCTGGCCAGTTCGACCGGCTGCGCCTGTGCGCCGCCGAGGACTGCCAGAACGTGCACGTCGACCTGTCCAAGAACCGGTCCCGGCGGTTCTGCAGCACGTCGTGCTCGAACCGGACGAACGTCGCCGCCTACCGGATGCGCCAGGCAGCGCAGACGGATGCCCTGGTGACCCAGCAATCCTGATGCGGCGCCCGCCCAGCAACGGCGCGCAGGGTGTTAAGGCGCGCCGAGCCGACCTGGTCTTGCGCTCGGGGTCGGTGCCGAACTAGTGTCTGGACACATGTCCGGAAACGTGACGACCGAGTCGACTCGGCGGCTACTGACGCCTCGCCAAGCCGACACCGTGCGCCGCCTGACCGACGCTGCCGTCGAGGAGATCCGGCAGGTCGGCTACGACAAGCTCAGCGTTCGCGACGTGGCCAGGCGGGCCGAGGTCGGCGCCGCGACCGCGTACACCTACTTCGCGTCCAGGGACCACCTGCTGGCCGAGGTGTTCTGGCGCCGGCTCCGGGCCTTGCCGGAAGTGGATACCAGCGAACCGTCAGCGAGAGCGCGGGTCGTGACCGCGCTCACCGAACTGGCCTTGCTCGTCTCGGCTGAACCCGAGCTGGCCGCCGGCTGCACTGCCGCGATGTTCGGCACCGACCCCGACGTGCGCCAGCTGCGCGTCAACATCGGTGCCGAGATTCACCGGCGGATCGAAGATGCCGCTGGAACGGGTAATCCGGTCATCGGCCTGCTCGAGCTCGCTTACTTCGGGGCCATGGTCCAGGCAGGGCTTGGTTACACGACCTACGGCCGGATGGCTGACCGCCTGGCGGAAGCCGCTGAGCTGATCATGCGCGAGGAGCCGGGGGACTAGCCCGGTCATGAGCGGGAGCGCAGTCGGATGAGGAGCAGTTGAGCAGCCCGGTAGCCGGCGAGCTTGCGTTCAGCCCGTACGACTACCAGATCCATGACGACCCGTACCCGGTCTACGCCCGGCTGCGGGACGAGGCTCCGCTGTACCGTAACGACGAGCTTGACTTCTGGGCGTTGTCACGGCACGCCGACGTGACGGCCGCCTTCCGCGATCCGGCCCGCTTCTCCAGCGCCAACGGCGTGTCCCTCGATCCGTCAGCCTGGGGACCGCATGCGCACCGGACCATGTCCTTCCTCGCGCTCGACCCGCCCGGCCACACCAGGATGCGCTCGCTGGTTTCCAAGGGCTTCACGCCCAGGCGCGTCGCGGGCCTGGAGGAGACGATCCGGGCCAGGACCGTGCGCTACCTCGAGCCCGCGCTGGCAGACGGGTCCTTCGACTTCGTCGCCGACTTCGCGGCCCGGCTG
>JASHXW010000252.1 GCA_030043395.1 Streptosporangiaceae bacterium | reverse complement strand
GGGTCTTCGGGGTCACGGCCGACGCGGTGACCGGGGAGCTGCGCAGCAAGGTCAAGGCGATGAACTACGGCCTGGCCTACGGCCTGTCGGTATACGGCCTCTCGCAGCAGCTCAGCGTGCCCGCGGCGGAAGCCCGCGGCTACATGGACGAGTACTTCTCGGTGTTCGGTGGCGTGCGCGACTACCTGCAGGAAGTCGTCGCGCAGGCGCGCAGGGACGGCTACACCCAGACGATCCTGGGCCGGCGCCGCTACCTGCCCGACCTCACCTCGGACAACAGGCAGCGCCGGGAGATGGCCGAGCGGATGGCGCTGAACGCTCCGATCCAGGGCTCAGCCGCCGACATCATCAAGGTCGCGATGCTCCGCGTTGACGAGCGGATCAGGCAGAGCGGGCTGGGTTCCCGGATGCTGCTGCAGGTACACGACGAGCTGCTGTTCGAAGTCGCACCGGGCGAGCTCGATGACCTGCGCGAGCTGGTCAGGGCCGCGATGTGCGGCGCGGCGGAGCTTACGGTGCCGCTCGAGGTGTCGATGGGCACAGGCCGGAGCTGGGCGGACGCGGCGCACTAGCCAGCGGCAGCTCAACCCGTAGGTGGAAGCCCGGGAGAGCGTGTCCACCCTGACGCGGAGGACATTGCCGCACACCGTGCGTAAGGTAACGCCGTGGAGTCCCCGGATGGCGCGGTAGCACGCAGCGCGCCCAGCGCGCCGACGTGGTTCACCAGGCCCGTCTGCATCGCCGTGCTTGCTGTCGCGGCCATCGCTACGGCCCTGGCGCTGCCCGGGCAGTCCGCGGCAGTGACCGCTGGGGCGGCTGCCGCCCTCGCCGTAGCCATCGCGGGAACGGCGGCGCTGTTCATGCTCCCGCTCTCGGACCGCCCTGAACTGGTGACGTTCCTCATCATCGGGCTGGCTGGGGCAGGACTGGGCAGCCTTCGGCCAGGCACCACGGGGTTCGTCATCGTGTACATGGCGCTCGCAGGCATCGGCATGAGCAAGCCACTGCGGCTTGCCATCCCGGCCGGGCTTGTCCTGTTCGTGGTGATGATGGCCGCGTACTTCGCCGTCGGAGCCCCGGTCACGGGTATCGCCACCCAGGGCATCGGGGCGGCGTTCGTGTTCGCGATCGGGGCGTTCACGCGCTCCGCCCACCTTGCCCAGGAACAGGCCAGGGCCGCCCAGGCCAGGGCGGAGGAGCTGCTCGAGCGCTTGCGCGCCTCCCAGCGAGCGCAAGCGGAGGCCGCTGCTCTCGCGGAGCGTGCCAGGCTCGCCAGGGAGATCCACGACGTGCTCGCTCACGCCCTGACCGGCCTGGTGCTCGCGCTGGACACAATGGAGCTCCTTGGCAGGCAGGCTGGGCAGGATCCGGCTGTGACCGAGAAACTGCTCGAGCAAGTGGCCAAAGGCCAGCGGATCGCAAGGGAAGGCCTGGCGGACACTAAGCGCGCGATCGCAGCGCTGCGTGGCGACGAGCTGCCGGGCCCTGCTCTGCTCGACCGGCTCGTGCGCGAGACCGCCGCGGTAAACGGCATGCGGGCCGAGCTCCTCGTTCGCGGAGAAACCCGCGTCATCTCGCCGGAGGCCGGCCTGACCATCTACCGGACCGCGCAGGAGGCGCTGACGAATTCGGCAAAGTACGCCGGGCCGCACGCGAACGTCAGCCTGACCCTGACCTACGCCGCCGACCAGGTCGAGCTGGCCGTGGAGGACACCAGGGCCGACGACGGCCCGGCTGATCAGCGGACCAGCCTCACCGTCGGCGGGTACGGGCTGGCCGGCATGCGCGAGCGGGCCGAGCTGCTCGGCGGCAGCCTGGAGGCCGGCCCGACGCAGACCGGGTACGCGCTCCGCCTGACCCTGCCTACCGGGTCGTCCGCCCAGCCCGCCAGGACTGCGCGTCCACCGCGCGAGGGAGGCCGGCCATGAGCCCAGACCAGCCGCCTTCGCCGGTGCGGGTATTGATCGTGGACGACCAGAAGATCGTCAGGGAAGCGCTCGTGTCGCTGATCGGGCTGCTCAGCGGCATCGAGGTGGTCGGCGCGGCGACAGACGGCCTCGACGCGGTGCGGCAGGCCGGTGGGCTGGCGCCCGACGTCGTCCTGATGGACCTGAACATGCCGCGGTGCAACGGCGTCGAGGCTACGCAGCGGCTCCGCGACGAGTACCCGCAGGTCCGGGTCGTCGTGCTGACGACCTACTCCGACGACCAGTGGGTGTTCGCGGCGTTGCAGGCCGGGGCACGCGGCTTCCTGACCAAGGACGCGGGAGCGGACGAGATACAGCGCGCGATCGTGACCGTGGCAGCGGGCCAGGCCCAGCTCGACGCTTCGGTGCAGGGCAGGCTGCTCGACGCGCTCAGGCGCGGCGAACGGATGGCCGTGGCCGAGCTCAGCGCTCCGGCCGCGCAGCCAGACGACGCAGCGGGCGACGGGCAGCAGTCCGCGCCCGATGGCCTGACACCGCGCGAGGTCGACGTGCTGGCCAGGATCGCCGCTGGGATGTCCAACGCGGAGATCGCCGCGGCCTTGTTCGTGTCCGAGGCGACGGTCAAGACGCACATCAATCACATCTTCGCCAAGACCGGCTCGCGTGATCGCGCCCAGCTTGTCAGGTACGCCTTCCGGCACGGCCTCGCCGAGCCGGGCTGAGACCGCTCTCCGGGCCGTGATCCTGAGCCGCCCGCGCTCGTGATCCGCCCGGCCGGGTCAGCCCGTGGGTGGAGGCGAGGCAGGCCTGAGATTCAACTTCCGGGCCGACGCCCGGAGCGCCGCGGACTCCTAGCGTTGCTGATGTCGCCCCGGAGGGGGGCGGCTCGCCGAGAAACGAAAGGCCCGGCCGTGAGCGCCACCGATTACATCATCAACGCCATCCTCGTCTTGCTGGTCCTGCGGCAGATCCGCGAAAACAGGCTCGGCCTGACCAGCCTCGTGCTGCCGGTGGTTCTCGTCGGGGCCGCCGCTGCCTACTACCTGCGCTCGGTGCCGACCGCCGGCAACGACGTCGCGTTCGACGTGGTGCTTGCCGTCATCGGCGCGACGCTGGGCACGCTCTGCGCGCTGGCCACTCACCTGCGGCGCGGCCCTGACGGCGCTGCCTTGGCGAGGGCGGGCTTCGCGGCGGCCATCTTGTGGATCATCGGCATCGGATCCAGGATCGGATTCGCGCTGTGGTCCAGCCACGGTGGCGCACCAGCTATCGAGCGCTTCTCGATCGCCCACTCGATCACCAGCCCGAGCGCGTGGGTGGCCGCGATCGTGATGATGGCCCTGGCCGAGGTGCTCTTCCGCACCGCCGTGCTGCGGCTGCGGGCACGCGGCCTGCCTGCCGCCAGTGTCGCGACGGTAGCTCAGCCGGCTAGTAGCTGACGGCGCTGGCGAGCGCAGGTCACGCCGAACGAAAGCCGCCACCGGATCCCGCAAGGGGTAACCGGTGGCGGCTTCGCCTTGCCGGCGGGCCAGAACGGCATGGCGTTGCGGCAACGGGAAGGAAGGCGGCGGCCGGGCCATGAAGCCCTGTGGCAACTGCTGGGGAGCGGTTCGGGCTGGCTCAGGTCACGATTGTCTTGCAAGCTGGCACGGGGGCTGGACCGCGATTGACCCACCGTCCCGGCTCTCATATGCTGATCGATGCGTTGTGATCACTTTCAGTCCGCCATGGTCAGGCAGCCCACCAGGTTCGCCTGAGACTCGGTCGGCGTTCCTCACCAGGCACTCCAGCCATCCATGTCGGTCGCGCATCGCGAACCCAAATCCTGTCCGTATCCGGAGACCCACTTACACATGACGACGAGCAGCACGCAGGCCACCTCGACCCCTCAGGTAGCCGTTAACGACATCGGTTCGGAGGAGGCCTTCCTCGCCGCGATCGACGAGACCATCAAGTACTTCAACGACGGTGACATTGTCGATGGCACCGTCGTCAAGGTCGATCGGGACGAGGTTCTGCTCGATATCGGCTACAAGACCGAGGGCGTCATCCCCTCGCGTGAGCTGTCGATCAAGCACGACGTGGACCCGAACGACGTGGTCAAGACCGGCGACCACATCGAGGCGCTTGTCCTGCAGAAGGAGGACAAGGAAGGCCGGCTCATCCTGTCCAAGAAGCGCGCGCAGTACGAGCGCGCCTGGGGCACGATCGAGAAGATCAAGGACGAGGACGGCGTCGTCACCGGCACCGTGATCGAGGTAGTCAAGGGCGGCCTGATCCTGGACATCGGCCTGCGCGGCTTCCTGCCGGCGTCGCTGGTCGAGATGCGCCGGGTCCGCGACCTGCAGCCGTACGTCGGCAAGGAGATCGAGGCGAAGATCATCGAGCTGGACAAGAACCGCAACAACGTGGTCTTGTCCCGCCGCGCCTGGCTGGAGCAGACCCAGTCCGAGGTCCGCCAGAACTTCCTGAACACGCTGCAGAAGGGCCAGATCCGCAAGGGCACCGTGTCGTCCATCGTGAACTTCGGCGCGTTCGTCGACCTCGGCGGCGTCGATGGCCTCGTGCACGTCTCCGAGCTGTCCTGGAAGCACATCGATCACCCCGGCGAGGTCGTCGAGGTGGGCCAGGACGTGACGGTCGAGGTGCTCGACGTCGACATGGACCGCGAGCGCGTGTCGCTGTCGCTGAAGTCGACGCAGGAAGACCCGTGGCAGCAGTTCGCCCGGATGCACCAGATCGGCCAGGTCGTGCCAGGGCGGGTCACCAAGCTGGTGCCGTTCGGCGCGTTCGTCCGGGTCGAGGAGGGCATCGAGGGCCTGGTGCACATCTCCGAGCTCGCGGACCGGCACGTGGAGATTCCCGAGCAGGTCG
>JASHXW010000251.1 GCA_030043395.1 Streptosporangiaceae bacterium | reverse complement strand
GCACCCAGCCAGGCCCGCCGTCCGAGGTCGCATGCAAGCTGGTCGCCCACTCCGCTGCCTGATCGCTGCGGTGCGCGATCCGCAAGTGCACCTCGGCGTCGGCCATCCGGATGCCGGCGAGCGCCACTGTCAGGTTCGTGGCCAGCGCCTCGCGCTGCTGGCCGGTCAGGAACTCGTAGGAGATCGTCGGCACCCGGAAATAGGCCCAGGCGTGCGTTTCGGTCAGCAGGATCCGGTCGTCAAAGTACCGGACGGCAAGCCGGCTCTTCCTCGCCAGTCGCGCGCTCATGATCGTGCCTGCCCGGCGTGCGCTGGCTGAGGCCCGTCATGATCACGTGCGTCGTGCTCGGCCTGAGCCGCCACGAGCACGCCGGCCAGGGCGGTATACGCGCCGACGGTGCCGGGACTGAGCACCCCGGCCCAGTGCTGGCTAACACCGGGCTGGCTAACACCGGGCTGGCTAACACCGGGCTGGCTCGCGGGGTGCGCACGAGCAGGCGCCGTAGATCGCCTCGGTGCCTGGCCGGACAGCTGATCGTCCCAGGGAACACGGACGATCGCGCGGCACCTTCCGATGCAGACTCGTTCTGCCTGTTCGACGTGGTCGAGGCTGCGCCGGCTGACCCCGTTCAGGACCATGATCGCCGTGGCGGCCAGGTCAGCCTGACCGTGTGCCTCGAGCCATTCGAACGTCATCGTGATCGCGCTCGCGGCCGCGGTGCTGGCCGGCGCGACCAGGACGAGCTGATCGGTCACTGCCAGCAGCCGGGGCACGAAGGCGGTCGACGGGTCAGCGATGACGATCTCGTGGCGCTCAGCGGCCTGTGCAAGGCTCACGGCGATGTCGGCTTGGTCATCGCCAGCTCCGCCATCGCGGACCCGGCCAGGCTGATCCGCGCCCTCGACATTCCAGCTCGCATCGAGGACCGTGAGCCTGGATGGGGCGAGGGATGCCGCCTGGCTCAGCGCGGGCCGTGCCAGGGCCCGCTGCGCCAGTGAACTCGGTCCTGGGTTCAGGTCGAGCACCGCCACCGGGCCTGATCGCAGGCCAGCGAGCACTTCGCCAGTGAGCAGCGCGGTCGACGTCTGGCCGGCACCCACGGTGCAGCCGAGCACGACGATCCGGCTCGGACGAGCGATCGGCAGTTGCGCCCGCGCGCGATCACGCTGAAGCTGATCAGGCTTGCCTGGCCGGTGTCCCCCCGGGACCACGGTGACCCGCCCGGGCCTGACATCACCGCGCCGCGCGGAGGGCCCGGCGAGCGCACGCTCGACGGAAGGAGCCGCAGCCTTGGCTGCACCGCCGACCACGGTGACGGCTGGCCGCTGAGGCTCTGCCTTGTCAGGTACATGCAAGCGCTCGGCCGCTGGATTAGCTACGACCGGCGCAGCCGAGAACTCCGCCCCCAGGACAGGCTGCCTTGCCGGTATGGGCCGGGGCACTTCAGCCGGGCGGAAGGCAGGCGGAGCCTGCACCTCCGGCCAGCGCCCGCCGGGCGAGGAAGTTTCTCCGCGCCCGCTGGGCGAGGCCATCGCTCCGCGCCGCCCGCCCGGTGAGGCCGTCGTTCCGCGCCCACCGGGTGAGGCCGTCGTTCCGCCACGCGCCTGCATGCGGGCATCAGGCACGGCATGGGCTGGCATGTCTCGCCCACCGGGCGCGACGGCCCTGAGCCGGCCGGATGCCAGGGCTGCCGCATCGCTGCCGCGATCGGCGGCCCGATCCCGGACGCGGGCAGCGGCTCGCGCGGATGCCGATACTTCGTGCGGACGGCCCGAGGCCCCGACCCCGGCCGCCGCCGGCAATCCCGCCGCAGATGGGCTGCGCACGTCCGTACGCTCTTGCGACCCTGAGACCTCGCGCATGGCCGATGGTGCGGCTACCTCGGGTTCGGGCCGAAGGGCCGTCGACCGCCAGACTCGCCCGACGACGACGACGACCTCGCGCTCGGAGACCGGCGCCATCCGGCACCACGTTCGCGGTTCGGCAAGGTAGCGCGCTTGAGACTTGATTAGCTCTGGCAGTCGCTTGCCCTCGATTACCGGACGCGTCGCCAGCCAGGTCAGCAGTCCCGGCGGCAGGATGTACAGCCAGATCAGCGTGTGACTGAAAGGAATCCCGATGACCTCGAGGATCACCACGTACGGCACCGCGATCGCCGCGAACACTCCGATCTGGCCGATCGGCAGCGGCATGGGCAGCCTAAAGTCATACAGCTTGTACAGCCGTTTCTCGATGCGCCAGATGCTGGTGTAGGTGGGCAGATCCACTAGGTGCTCTCCTCCCGGCCGCTAGTGGACACCCAGCGCGTGAGCGATGCCCATGGCGAGCGAGCGCACGATTCCAGGCACGTAAAAGATGACGGCGATGGCAACAGCGAGCACGAAGAACTGTACGAAGCGGATGATCTCCCGTGTAAACAGGAAAAAGATCGCGACAATACCGACAATCCCCAGGAACAACGGGCCGAAGAGCGTTTGCAGGTACGACACAAGCCCTTGGCTGCTGATGCCGGATGAGGCTGTCGTGACGAGTATGTGGCTTGGCATCGTTACTCCGGGGTACTTGAGCACGCCTGACGACGGTCACCTAGGTCAACTCGATCTCGGGTTGCGCGCGGCTGGCAGCCAGCCATCCGGCCACCTGGTCCGGCGCCCCTGACGAGACGCAAAACCGGGCCCCCGCAGCGCCGGGGCACTGCGGGCGAACGGCCTGCCCGAGCAACGACAGACGGCCGAGCAGCAGGAGCTTGCTCAGCCCCATTCGCTTGCCCGGCTGTCACTGCCCGCCCTCCGCACGCCCTCCTGTACCTGCACGGCCAAGAGCGGCGGCGCACCATCGCTCGTGTCGGGCACCAGTCTGCGGCAATAGCGCTGTTTGCGGTCTCCGACGCGCCGTGGGCGGGATAAGAAACTTTGGCGCGATGGTGATCGGCCGGGCATTCCCGGATTCTCGCGGCGAGCCGCGCCGGGTGGCATAAGTCCGTTGGCGCTGCGTTCATTGGATGCGACATATGCGACGACCATCTTCCGGAACAGGCTGCGACGGCGAGCTGGGGCCGTGGCTCACGGCACTGTAAAGCCCCGGGTGTGCTCACGGGTGTGACATCAACTGGCGGCGGTAGCGATCATCCAGGCCAGGATCAGCGACTCTTCATGCCAGGCGTCGTACCGGCCGCTGCGTCCGCCATGCCCTGCGACCATTTCGGTCTTGAGCAAGAACGGCCCGCCCGACGCGATCGCCTGTAGTTTCGCGATCCACTTCGCTGGCTCGGTGTACAAGACCCTGGTGTCGTTCAGGCTGGTGATCGCCAGGATCGGTGGGTAAGCCTCGGTGGCCGAGACGTTCTCATACGGGCTGTACGACTTCATGTAGGCGTAGACCGCCGGGTCGTGCAGCGGGTCTCCCCACTCCTCCCACTCGGTCACCGTCAGCGGCAGCGACGGGTCGAGGATGGTCGTCAGCGCGTCGACGAACGGAACTTGCGCCGCAATCCCGCCGAAGGCATCCAGCGCCATGTTGACGACAGCGCCCATCAGCAGGCCGCCAGCGGAGCCGCCACGCGCGATGAGCCGCTCTGGACTGGTCCAGCCCACGGCGGACAGGTGCCTGGCGCAGGCGATGAAGTCGGTGAACGTGTTCTTCTTGCTGAGCAGCTTGCCTGTGTCGTACCACCGCCTGCCAAGCTCCCCGCCGCCGCGGATGTGCGCGATGGCGAAACCGAACCCGCGATCGAGCAGGGAGAGCCGCGGAATCGAGAAGTACGGGTCGATCGACGCCTCATAGCTGCCGTAGCCGTAGAGCAGGAACGGGGACGAGCCATCACGCGGCGTGCCCTTCCGGCAGACGACGGAGAGCGGGACGCGGGTCCCGTCCGGTGCTGTCGCCCACTCGCGGTACTGCTCGTAGTCCTGCGGCCGGTACTCCCCTTTGTCGGGCAGGGCCAGGACCGGACGCCGGCGCAGCAGGATCAGCTCGCCGGTCTGCGTGTCGCAGTCGTAGACCGAGTCCGGCGTGAGCAGCGATTCGTATCCGAGCCGGAACAACCGCGCCGCGTACTCGGGGTTGGCTCCTGGCCCGACCGTGAACACGGGCTCGTCGAACTCGACCTCGAAGTCTGTGCCGTCATCGCGGATGACCCGCAGCCCGGTCTGGCCATCCCGGCGGAAGTAGATGACCAGGTGGTCGGCGAACGCCCCGACGTCCATGAGCCGGGTGTCGGAGCGGTGCGGCACGAACGGGGTCCACGCGGCCGGATCGGCCAGAGTCGCGGTAGCGATCTCGAAGTTCTCTGCTCCGTCGTTGTGCAAGATCAGCAGCCGGTCCGCGCCATCGGCCTCGGCCTGGTGCTCGACGCTGTATTCGACGCCTTGCCGCCGCGGCGCCACCACGCGCAACTCGCCAGCGGGATCGGCCGAATCGAGCAGCCACTCCTCGCTGGTCAGCTTGCTCGAGCTAGAGATCACCAGGTAACGCTCGCTGCGTGTCAGCCCGACGCCGACGAAGAACCGCTCGTCGGCTTCCTCGAACACGATCGTGTCTGACGAGACGGGCGTGCCGATTATGTGCCGCCAGACCCGGTAGGGCCGCCACGCCTCGTCCGCGGTGACATAGAACAGCGCGGAGCCGTCCAGCGACCAGGCCGCGCCGTAGTGCGTATCGGGGATCTCGTCCGGTCCGACCTCGCCGGTAACCAGGTCCTTAACCCGCATGGTGAACCGCTCGTCACCCGCATAGTCGGTGGAGAACGCCAGCCTCTTGGCGTCCGGGCTGACACTGAACGCGCCGAGCGAGAAGAACCGCGCGTCCCCGGCTAGCTCGTTGCCGTCGAGCAGGATCTCCTCCCCGTCCAGCGGCGAGCCGTCCTCCGTCATGGGCGGCCGCTCGTCGTCGGCGAGCACGGCGCGGCGGCAATGCACCGGGTACTGCTTGCCTTCGATCGTGCGGGAGTAGTACCACCAGCCGGCCTTGCGGGACGGCACGGACAGGTCGGTCTCCTTCGTCCGTCCCTTGATCTCCTCGAAGATCGCCGCCCGCAGTCCGGCTTGATCAGCGGTCATCGCCTCGGTGTAGGCGTTCTCTGCCTCCAGGTAGGCGATGGTCTGCGGGTTCTCCTTGTCCGATAGCCAGGCGTATTCGTCGGTGAACGTATCGCCGTGCTGGATCCGCTCGGCGGGGATCCGGATGGCAACGGGCGGCGCAGGCTGATCGTGGCTCATGGGGGCCGAGTCTATTGGGGGTGACTGCGCACTCGCCTGCGGCATGCGCGCAGGCAGGGTGAACACTGCAGGTTCGCCGGCGCGCGAGAACCATTACAACCATCTGGCACCTAATGGCGTCGTATCGCTCATAGATCACCTATGTCGTGCGTGTGCAGCGCTGCGACTCAAGACGCGCGGCCGGCACGCCAGAGCAGTTAGAAGGGAACCAGCGTGAAACTCACGTCGAAAGCAGCGCGCGCCGTCATCTGCGCCGCCGTGGCCTGCGGGGTCGCAGGCGCTCCTGCCGCCGCATTGGCGGCAGGCCAGGCCGGTCACGCAGCGCGCCACGGGGCCGTCGAGTCCCCCGAAGCCGCAGTCCCGGCTGGTTTCAGGGCAAGCGCGATGAGCTGGACCTCAGCCAGTGACGGATGGGTCCTGGGGGCCAAGTCATGCGGCCTGCGGCTCAACTGCAAGGACTCCGAGGTCATTGGCACCACGAACGGAGGCAAGACGTGGCACCTGGTGAGCACCATCGACGCGAGGCTGGCCAAGATTGAGATCTTCAACGGAGGCATTACCGAGATCAGGATGGCCACGACCCAGGTGGGCTGGATCTACGGACCTGACCTGTACAAGACGACCACGGGCGGAAAGACGTGGCACCCCCAGGGCATTCCGGGCGACGGCGGCCAGGTGATGGATCTGGCCGTGACCTCGGCTGCCGCCTACGCCATCGTCTCGCCATGCCCGTACGGCAGCTTCGTGTGCAACAAGGGCCCGCTGACCCTGTGGAGGACCAGCCTGACCAGCGCGACGTGGACTCGGATCGCGCTGCCCCGGCCGTTGCACGAGAACTCGGTCGTGAATGTAGCTGCCGACGGGAGCACCGTCTACGTCGTGAACTCCTTCCTGGACCAGAAGTCGCCTGTGCAGTTCTATGCCAGTACCAACAGCGGGCAGTCCTTCTCTGCCAGGCCAAACCCCTGCCCGGCGCTCGAGGTTCACAACCTGATCCAGGCCGCCCCGACATCGCCGGGCAAAGTCGCGCTGCTGTGCGACGGGAACTTCGGCGGAGGCCAGGCCGCAAAGGCCGTCTACGTGTCGGACAACGCCGGCAAGAAGGACACCTTCGCCGGCCAGGTCAGCCCCTGGGGAATCCAGGCCCAGCTGACCATGTCCCCCTCAGGGAACCTGGCCATCTGCGCTTACTCCATCGGCTCCTTCATAGACGTCAACGACACGCACGGCACGAAGTGGACCCAGGTCATCGGCTCGGGCGATGGCGGAGCCGGGTTCAACGACATCACCTACGTCAGCAACACGACCGCCTGGGTCGTGGGCGCTCCCGCATCGATGTACGCCGACGACGGCTGGCTGTTCCGCTCCACGGACGCCGGCCGGAAGTGGAAGCACATCCTGATCTGACCCGCCGAGGCCACGCCAGCGGCCGTCGCATCCATGCAGTGGACTGCGGCGGCCGCTTGCCGTGCCACCGTAACGAAGTCCCGGCACTTGGTGATTACTGGTTGTAGAACCTGCAGGTCGTGACATCAAGCGGAACTAGCGCTCAGAGTGGACGCCCCCATGAAAGCTCGGAGCTTTACCGCCCAGCCGCGCAGGACTGCCTCGTTCACGAATGTCCGGCGCATACGCGAACGGCTCGGAACGTGACGGCCATCCAGGCGGCCGCGCGTTCGCGCCACGAGGACGCGACTGACGCCCTGGCCGAATATGACAAGACCTCGCGCTGGCGCTGGCGCAAGCGCGGCGAGTTGCTGCGCCGGGCCGAGGTGCTCGCGCAGGCGTACGCCCTCCTGCTTGTCCGCGTGTGGCAGGAGGCGGACTGCCTGCCCCCGGACCTTGCTGACGAGAACTGCTAACTCCCGCCCGCCACGGCAACGACTCCCCTCCTGCGGCTCTGCCCGCACAGTTCTCTCCTGGCATCGGTGTCACATGAGCCTGATCGCAGGTGTCAGAACAGCAGGCGCCGCGATGACGCGGCACCGAGGCAGACGCGAGGGGAAAGACCATGCGGGTGTTTGTCGCAGGGGCGACCGGAGCGATCGGCCGGCGCCTGGTTCCTCAGCTAATCGAGCGCGGTCACGACGTCGTCGGCACCTTCCAGTCATCGTCGCAGCGGGCAGACGATCTCGCCCGGCGCGGAGCGGAGATGGTGCGCCTGGATCTGCTGGACGCCGACAGCGTTGTCAGGGCGGTGCTGCACGCTAAACCCGACGCCCTCGTGCACGAGGCGACGGCGCTCGCGGGCGGCGGCTTCTCGCGCAAGCTCGACAAGACGTTCGCGCAGACGAACCTGCTGCGCACCGCGGGTACCGACGCACTGCTGGCGGCGGCAAGCGAGGCGGGCGTGAAGCGGCTGGTCGCGCAAAGCTTCGCGCCGTACCGGTACGCCCGGATAGGCGGGATGGTGAAGACCGAGGACGATCCGATCGACCCGAGCCCGCCGGCCGGAGCACGCGAGACCAACTCCGCGATGACCCATGTCGACGAGGCTGTCACTGCCTTCGGCGGCGTAGCGCTCCGCTACGGCGGCTTCTACGGCGACGCTGACGATCAGCTGGTCAGGATGGTCCGAAAGCGCAGGTTCCCCTTGATCGGCGACGGCTCCGGGGTGACCTCGTGGATCCATCTCGACGATGCGGCGGCCGCGACGGTGCTGGCCCTGGAGCACGAGGGAGCAGCGATCTACAACATCGTGGACGACGAGCCAGCGCCCGCGAGGGACTGGCTTCCCGTGCTGGCGCAAGCACTCGGCGCGGGGCCACCGCGGCACGTGCCTGCCTGGGCCGTCAGGCTCCTCGCCGGCGAAGACGCGGTCATGGGGGCGACCCAGTCGCGCGGGGCATCGAACGCCAAGGCCAAGCGTGAACTCGGATGGAGCCTGCGCTACCCCACCTGGAGGCTCGGCTTCACGGCGACCCACGGCAACTGAGTAACTGTCTCCAGGACCTCAGGCCAGCCACGGGTTGATCACCGCGACGCCCATCGGCTCGAAGTCGCCGACGTTGCGACTCGCGACGGTCAGCCCATGCACGAGCGCCGTGGCGGCGATATACGCGTCACGCTCTGGCCGAGGGTCCGGAACATGCAGCCTTGCCGCTCGTCGCGCCACCTCGCGGTCGACCGCCAGGGTGCGCTTCGCGAACGCGCCGAGCACGCTGGCATCGAACCAACGACGCAGCATCTTCCCCTGGAGCGCATCTCGTCGCTCGACCTGCAAGATCCCGAGCTCGACCTCGAAGACAGTGATCACGCTTAGGAACTGCTGGTCCGCCTCCTGCGCCGCACCCCAAGCAGCCACGTTCGCGTCCATTCGCCCAGGTGGTTTGCGAAGCTCGCTAACCAGGTTGGTGTCGAGCAGGTAGCTCACAGCTCGGCAGCCCGGGGATGCGCTCGCGACACTACGGGTTCGAAGTCGACGTCCTCGTACATCTGGAGGACGTCTACCAGGCTCCGCCGGTCGCGCATCTCGCTGTAGTCGGCGAATGAGAGCAGGACGTACGCCGGCTCGCCCCGATCGGTGATCACGACCGGACCGTGGTCCGCCGCCCGCTTCGCACCGCTCACATCGCGGTTGAACTCACGCGCGCTGAACGTCGTCATGCCGATCACCTCCTCCAGGTAGGTACGTAACTACATTACCACCCGACGGACCTGATCGTCGCGCAAACGATCCAAGCGCGACCTCCTTGTGCGAACCTGAGGTTCAGACATTGAAGCGGAACTCGACATCCTCGCGGTCGCAGGCTCTACACCAGGAACGAACCGCCGCCACGGTAGACCGCACTAGGGCTGGCCACGCCAGCCAGGTCGGTTAACTTTGTCCTGATGCCTCATCCGTGGCGGAACTCGACCACGTCGCCGTCACGCATCACGTAGTCCTTGCCCTCGATCCTGGCCTTGCCGGCGGCGCGCGCCGCTGCGATCGAGCCAGCGGCCATGAGGTCGTCGAACGAGACGATCTCGGCCTTGATGAACTTGCGCTGAAAGTCGGTGTGAATCACTCCGGCGGCCTCGGGTGCGGTTGCGCCAGCCTTAATGGTCCAGGCCCGCGACTCCTTCGGCCCGGCCGTCAGGAAGGTCGACAGGCCAAGGGCCGCGAAGCCGGCCCTGGCCAGCTGGTTAAGCCCGGGCTCGCCCAGGCCCATCTCGGCGAGCAGCTCGGCCGCCTCCGCTGGCGGCAAGTCAGCCAGCTCGGCCTCGGTCTTGGCGTCCAGGAAGACCGATTCGGCCGGAGCTACCAGTTTCACCAGCCTGTCTCGCAGCGCGTCGTCGGCAAGCTCGGCGTCATCCTCGTTGAACACGTACAGGAACGGCTTAGCCGTCAGCAGCGAGAGCTCGCGTAGGTCCGCGAGGTCGAAACCCGCGGCAGCCGCGCCGGCGAAAAGGGTGGTCCCCTCGTCCAGGACCTGCTGGCCCTTCTCGGCCGCACTGGCCACGGCGAGTCGTTCTGGATCCTTGGCGAATTTCGCTTCCTTGACGAGTCGCGGG
>JASHXW010000250.1 GCA_030043395.1 Streptosporangiaceae bacterium | reverse complement strand
CTCGGCGGCGCCAGAAGCGCTTTCGCGAAGGGCGTAAGAGCGGTTTCCTGCCGCACCCACCGGGTAGGCCGGCTTACATGCCGCCTTGGGGGAAACGACCGGGCATGCTCGTCCACCACGCCGAGCCGTTCGTCGCCGAGGCTTCGCGTGAGGTTCTCGCCTCGGGCCCGATCACTCCGGTCGACGGGTTCTTTGCCAGGAACCACGGCCCCGTCCCTGCCATCGACCCCGGTCAGTGGCACCTGACCGTCGGCGGCATGGTGGGCCGGCCGCGCAGCATGACGCTGGCCGAACTGCGCGGCCGCTTCAGCGAGCACACCGTCACCGCGACCTTGCAGTGCGCTGGCAACCGCCGGACCGGGCTTGCCGAGGTCAAGGCGATTCCCGGCGAGGATCTCTGGGGTGCTGGCGGGATTTCCACCGCGCGGTGGACGGGAGTCAGGCTCGCCGACGTCCTCGCGCACGCTGGCGTGCTGCCCGGCGCAGCGCACGTAGCTTTCGCGGCGCCCGACATCTCGCAGGCGTCGGACCCGCCGGCTGGGTTCGGCGGCTCGATACCCCTGGTCAAGGCGCAGTCCGGTGAGGTGCTGCTGGCCTGGGGCATGAACGGCGAGCCGCTTCCGGCCGTGCACGGTGCGCCGGTCCGGGCGATCGTGCCCGGCTGGATCGGGGCGCGCAGCGTCAAGTGGCTGGAGCGGATCACCGTGCAGGCGGTTCCTTCGGACAACTACTACCAGGCCGTGGCCTACCGCATGCTGCCACCAGACGCGGACCCCGCGGCGGACGTCGCGGGAGCCGGATACGCGCTCGGCCCGGCTGACCTCACCAGCGAGTTCCTGCACCCCGATGCCGGCGCCTCGCTGGCGAAGGGGCCAACCGAGGTGACCGGCTACACGTTCGCCGGCGACGGGCGCCGGGTGTCCCGCGTGGACGTTTCGCTCGATGAAGGGCTCAGCTGGACCCAGGCGAACCTCTCCCATCCGGTAGGCCCATGGGCCTGGCGGCTCTGGCAGGCGACTATCGACCTGCCCGCCGGCGAATCCATCCTGGTCGCCCGCGCGCGCGACGCCAACGGCGCTGAGCAGCCTGAGTCACCGGCCTCGATCTGGAACCCGAAGGGCTACGCGAACAACTCCTGGGCCCGGCTTCGCGTCCGCTGCCACGCTTAGCCGGCGCCGGCCGCCGCCCGCCGTGAGATGGTGCTGGTCATGGAGCCCGTCCGGCCTGCGGCGTCGATCATGGCGGACGCGGGGCTGGTGGTACTTCCTGGCGAGATCCGGCCCAGGGTAGGGCACGGATGGCTGGTCGGCTGGCAGGGAAGCCGAGCAGTACTACGGGCCGTGCCGCTGCCTTCGGAACGGGAAAGCGCCGACCGGTCCGTGGCAGGAGTGGCCTGGCTGCACGACTTCCTGGGGCGCCTCACCGGAGACGGCTTTGCCTGGCCCGTGCCCTTGCCCGCGTTCCGGGGCAGCTCGTGGACGGTCGAGGCCGATTACTTGTGGGAGATCGTCAGCTTCGTGCCTGGCCAGGTCATCGGCTGGCAGCCCGAGCCCGATATCGAGGAGATCGGGGCTGTGCTCGCGCGCTTTCACCAGGCAGCCGGCCAGGCGCGGGTGACCGGCCAGCGACCCGGTGCGCTGACGCTGGCCGATGCGCTCGCCACGCTGGCGCCGCGGCAGCTCGCGGCCGTCGGTGTTGCTCCGGCTACGGCATTGGCGATCAGGCAGCAGGCCGAATCGCTCGCCGGCGACCTCAGCGAGCTAGCTGAAGCGACTGGCGAGCGAATCGTGATCCACGGCGACTTCACGGCCCACAATGTCGTTGCCAGTGGCATGCCACCCAAGGTCACCGGAGTCATCGACTTCGCCGGGGCGCACGCTGACCGGCCCATGGCGGACGTCGGGTACGGCCTGTGGCGCAGCGGCCGTCCGTGCCAGGACGCCGATCTCATGGACCTCTCCAGGGTCGCCCGGTTCGTGCGCGGCTACGCGAGCGTCCGCCCGATCCCGCGCGCGCAGGCTCGTGCCATCCCGGTCTACCTGCGCGGCAGAGGGCTGCAGATGATCGCCAAGCGGGTGCTCGCTGGCCTGCCGGAGACCGGAATGCTGGCCCAGGTGCAATGGCTCACCGCGAACATGGCGGCCGTCACCGAGGCGATCGATGCAGCCGTCAGCTAGGTCGCCCCGGTCACGCGAGCCGCGAGTCCGCCATCAGTCCCAGCCAGATCAGTCGATCTTGGTCGGATTGGAGGTCGACAGGGCCTGGCCGGATGCGTCGTTCGCCTGCGCGGCGAAGTACCTGGCCGTCTTGTGGACGGCGATCGCCGTCTCGAATCCAGTTCGCCTTACCGTGGCGACCGGGGCAAGCGACGTGCCGGTCGTCCCGGCGAGGACTGTCCAGGACGCGACGTTGGTCGCTCCGTTCCAGCTTGCGTAGACGGTAGCGCCAGCGGACGTCCGCCTGACGGCCACCGCGGGCCGGTCGGTGGGCTGGCCGGCCCAGTCCCTGGAGAATCCGCGGTACGAAGGAGCGCCGCTGGACATGGTCGCGTCGATGAGGAGCCGGCCGTCAGCGGAGAACTGCGAGAAGCGGGTCGCGAAGCCCCAGTCGACGAACATGTCGCCGCCGGGCAAGATCTCGGCGCTGCCCATCGCTTCCGCGAGCACGACTTGCCCGGGGTGAGCGTAGGCCTTCTTCAGGCTCACCTGCTGGCTCGTGGTGTCGTAGGCCAGGATGAGCGCTCGGGAGCGCTTCTGGTGTGGCGGGACGGGGCCGTCGGCGTTGTCGAAGACGGTCAGCTGGTCGTGAGCGTGGGAACGGACATGATGCTGCCAGAGGTAGCTTGCCCCCGGCCCCATGGTGAAGTCTGACTTCTTGCCGTTCATCCGCCAGAGGATCGAGCCGTCGGCCTTGCTGATCTTGTAGATGGTCCAGGTGTGCCGCCCGGAGACGATGAAGTCGCCGTCGGGAGCCTGGTCGATCGAGTTGAGGTGCAGGTAGTCGAACGGGCGGGCTTGCGTTCCCTGCCCCGGTTCCAGCGGCAGGTAGCTCTCCGCCGGCGCGATGGGCGGGTTCGCCGGATCGTAACTGTCCCACTCGAAGAGCAGCTCTCCGCTCGCGATGTCGATCTCCTGGACCACGCCGGAGCACAGGTAGCCCGACGCAGGACCGCCGATCGAGGACAGGTCGACGCCAGAATGCGTGCGGTAGGCGCTGATCAGCGCGGTGCCTTGGGGCGTGACGACGAACTCGTGCAGGTCAACCTTCAGGCCGTTTTGCGCCTGGATGACGTACTTCACCTGGTACGAGGAATCGGCGATGATGGCTTCGCCCTCGCCATGTCCCTGGTGCAGGAGTCCCTGCCACCATGTCAGCACCGGCTGGCCGTCGAGGTCCTGCGCGTTGAAGTCCATCTTGTGTTCCGTGGCCGTGTTCGGCCCGAACCAGACCAGTTCCCCGGCGGAGTCGAGGATCATCGCGCCGCCATGGCCGGCGGCACTGTACGGGGCGTTGAGGAACGTATACCGGGATTGCGCGACGTGGCCGTACTGGTGCACGGTGATCACCGGAGGCTTGAGGTCTGGGCGTGAGAAGAAGCTCTGCGTCTTGGGCGGCGCAGTCGCCAGCGCCAGGCGCCCGCCGGAGGCGAAGGCGGTTCCGCCACCCATGCCCGCTACCGCGGCGCCAGCTGCCGAGGCCGCGGCCAGTCCGAACATTCGCCTCCGGGTGAGATTCGGATTCACTGACCGGGCCTTCCTCGCGATCCAATGGGATTAATGGTGCGTAACGTATCAGATCATAACGTAGTAGCTCAGTAATATCTAGTTTTACGATCGAAATACTTCTAATAACTATGACAGGTGCCCGGGCGCCTGAGGAGGGGTGAAATCTAGGCGCCTAGGCCGGCTCGACCGGCGTGAGCTCGGCGGGCGCGAAGGTGACGTTCGGCTGGAAGCTGGCGCGCCGCGCGGCTCTGCGGAACGCCGCCAGGGCGGCGGGGCCGGCGATCAGGATCGCCAGGACATTGGTGATCGCGCGGCCGGTGTCCCAGCCAAGCGACGTGCTCGCGTCGAACAGCAGGTAGCGATGCCATTGCTCGAGGAACGACAGGCCAGGCTGATAGGCGATCGAGCTCGACGGGTCCAGCGAGAACGGCCAGAACGACA
>JASHXW010000249.1 GCA_030043395.1 Streptosporangiaceae bacterium | reverse complement strand
CGAACAGGCCCACGCCGCCGACGTCGATGACTGCCCCCTCCGGGGCCACCGCTGACACGACTCCGTCTAGATGCGCGATCATCGCGGTCCCGAGCCTCCCGAAGTCCCTGGCCCTGCTGCGGCCGCGACCAGCCTGGCTTGAGCACCGCCCCGCCACAGGTGGCAGATTGCCAGCGCCAGCGCGTCGGCGGCGTCCGCTGGCCTGGGCGGGTCAGGCAGCCGAAGCAGCCTGGTCACCATGTGCGTGACCTGGGCCTTGTCCGCCCGGCCGTTGCCGGTGACGGCGGCCTTGACCTCGCTCGGCGTGTGCAGCGCCACCGGCAGGCCGTGCCGGGCCGCGCAGATGATCGCGACCGCCCCTGCCTGCGCCGTGCCCATCACCGTGCGGACGTTGTGCTGGCTGAAGACGCGCTCGACTGCCACGGCGTCCGGCTGATGCAGCGTGATCCACGCCTCGATCTGGTCCTGCAGGGCGAGCAGCCTGGCTCCGATGTCAGCACTCGCCGGACTGCTGACGACGCTGGTCTCGATCAGCCTGAGCGGAGAGCCTGGCCCGCCCTGTACCACGCCCAAGCCGCACCTGGTCAGGCCGGGGTCCACGCCGAGCACGCGCATCCGGCCACCCCGCAGTCCACAGCGAACAAGTGTTCGGCTGCGACGTTACCGGCTGCTGCCCGATATGACCCGCAGGCGCGCCGCCGCCGTGCCGGCCTTCCGGCGCGGCCGACGCCGGCAGCAGAACTCGAGGGTCAGAAGTAGTCGAGCAGGAACGATTCGCAGGCGAACAAGCCGTCGAGCAGGCCGTCCGTCGCCAGGTCGCCGCCCGCGGCCAGGCCTGCCAGCCGCAGCGTCGCCATCGGAACTCCAGCGAACAGGGCGGCGAAGCCGCGCGGACCGAGCCTGACCGGCGGCGTGGCGGGCGATTCGGAAGAGCGGGCCGTTATGCCGGGAAGGAGGGAACCCGCGCCGTCGCGGACGGAAAGCGTGTGCAAGCCCTCGCCCGCGGGCAGTTCGGGGTCAGCGAGCAGCAGGGCCACGCTGGCTTCCGCCTTATCGGGGAAGCCGCGGCCGGCGATGCAGGCACGCGGGTCGAGCAGGCGCAGCATCCAGGTCTTGTGCCTGCGCAGGCGCACGTCGGGCTCAGCCGTGAGCCAGGTGACCGGGTCCGCCAGGCCCACGGCGGCGCGGACGACCTCAGTCACGGAGGTGTGCGACGCGATCACGCCCCAGAGCGCCCTGGCCGTGCGTGGTGAGGCAGCCTGGAGGACCTCGATCATGATCTCGTGAGCGTTGTCGCCGTCCCAGCCGTAGCCCACGAACCCGTCCGGCGCCAGGTAGGAGAACACGTCGTCGCGCCCTAGCCAGCGGCTTGTCGTCCGCACGTCCCAGGTGCACGGCCCGCAGGCGCGAGAACCCGCATAGACGTTCCCGAGCACCTCAACGACCTGCTGCGCGTCCTCGGGCCCGGCCCGGCGCAGCGCGACCCTCCCTCGCCGGTCCGCGTCGTCGGCGTCAGCCTGGCCGGGAACCTCGGAGTCGGGAGGCAGCAGCGATCCGAGCGACCGGCCGGGCACCTCCATCCGGTAGTGCCCGCCGGCGATCTCCCAGCCGAGCGCGCGGTAGAAGTTCGCCGTCGCCGGATAGAGCGTGGAGAGCGCGTAACCGCGCTCGGCCATCGCGTGCAGCAGCGTCGCCATCAGCGCCTTGCCCACGCCCAGGCCCCTGGCCTCGGGCGCCACCTTGACTCCGGCCACCCCTGCCATCGGCAGCGCCCGGCCCAGCCACCACTGCTGCATGTCGTAGAACCTGGCCGCGCCAAGCAGCTGTCCGTCTGAGCAGGCCCAGACGCCGTACTGGCGTTCGTCGTCGATGCACGCCCTGACCTCGGTCAGCCAGTACTGCCGCTCAGCCGGGCTCATCGGGCCGAACGCGCGATGCCGCAGGTCGAGCTCCGCCTCCAGGTCGTCGTCTGGACGCATCGGCCGGACCACCAGCCCGTCGGGCGCGAGGTCGGCGGGCTGGCCTGGCGGATCAGGCTGCGCGGGCGGCTCAGCCAAGCTTCTCCATGATCTCGTCGGAGACCGCGTAGTTCGCGTACACGTCCTGAACCTCGTCGGACTCCTCGAGCGCCTCGATCACCTTGAAGACCTTCTTCGCCGTCTCCTCGTCAAGGTCGATCTCGACCGATGGCAGGAACGGGGTCTCGGCCGACTCGTACTCGATTCCGGCCTCCTGCAACGCGGTCCGCACCGGCACCAGGTCCGTGGCCTCGCTCACTACCTCGTACGACTCGCCGATGTCGTTGACCTCCTCGGCGCCTGCGTCCAGCACGGCCATCAGCACATCGTCTTCCCCCATGCCAGCCGTCTTAGGCACGATCACCACGCCCTTGCGGGCGAACATGTACGAGACCGAGCCGGCGTCGGCCATCGAGCCGCCGTTCCTGGTCAGGGCGACCCTTACCTCCGCGGCGGCCCGGTTCCTGTTGTCGGTCAGGCACTCGACGAGCACGGCGACCCCGCCAGGCGCGTAACCCTCGTAAGTGACCACCTCGTACTGGGCGCCGCCAGCCTCCAGGCCGCCGCCGCGCCGCACGGCCCGGTCGATGTTGTCGTTCGGCACCGAGTTGCGCTTGGCCTTCTGGACCGCGTCGTACAGCGTCGGGTTCGCATTCACGTCGGGTCCGCCGCTGCGGGCAGCAACCTCGATGTTCTTGATCAGCTTGGCGAAGAGCTTGCCTCGCCTGGCGTCGACGACCGCCTTCTTGTGCTTCGTCGTGGCCCACTTGGAGTGCCCGCTCATGAGCCGCCCCTCACCATCTCAGTAAAGATCTTGTGCACGCGATTGTCCCGGGTCAGCTCGGGGTGAAATGCCGTGGCGAGCGCCGGACCCTGGCGGACGGCGACGATCCTACCGGTGCGCGGCTCGGTCGCCAGGATCTCGACATCAGAGCCGACTTCCTCGACCCACGGTGCCCTGATGAACACCGCCCGGAACGGCGGCCCGGCGAGCCCGCTGAACGCGATGTCGGACTCAAAGGAGTCCGCCTGGCGGCCGAACGCGTTGCGCCGCACGGTCATGTCGATGGCGCCGAACGTCTCCTGGTCACTTGCCCGGTCCACCAGCCGGCTGGCCAGCATGATCATCCCTGCGCAGGAGCCGAAGACGGGCATGCCGCCTGCGATCCGCGCGCGCAGCGGCCCGGCCAGCTCGAAGATCGCGACGAGCTTCCAGATGGTCGTCGACTCGCCGCCGGGGATGATCAGGCCATCCACCGCCTCAAGCTCGGCCGGACGGCGTACCGGTAGCGGGCGGGCGCCAGACTCGGTGATCGCCCGGACGTGCTCGGCCACGTCGCCCTGCAGCGCGAGCACGCCGATCGTCGTGCTCCGCAGCGCCGCTGGCTTGCCCTGCATGGCCGGAGAACTCCGCTCCGGCAGCGTGACCAGCGCCGCGTCATCGGCTGGCACTACTACCTCCTGACATCGCGGTCATTCCCGCTGAGATCGCGGTTGGCCTTCGCTGTCGAGCGTATCCAGGGCGCGGTGGTGTGGCGCCGTCGCGCCGAGGGTAGCGATCTCTGCACGGGAGGCACCAGATGGGCCAGGTCTGGACGTTCGACGGCGTTCCGGCGATGATGACGGGGGTGCCGAACGGCTTGGTGACGCTGATCGAGGGGACGACGTTCTGCATCTGCGAGACGTCGGGTGACGTGCGCCCTGGCGCTGCGCAGGGCCTGTTCGTCCGGGACACCAGGCTGATCAGCCGGCTCGAGCTGAGCATCAACGGCCACGTGCCTGAGGCGCTCGCGCCCCAGTGCCACGAGCCGTTCGCGTGCACCTTCCTATCCCGCATGCCGCCGAGCGCGGGCCTGGCCGACAGCACGCTGCTGGTAACCCGGCGGCGGGTACTCAGCGACGGCATGGCCGAGGAGATCACGCTGCGGAACATGAGTCCCGAGCCGCTGCCCGTCAGCCTGCGGGTCGGCGTCGCCGGGGACTTCGCCGACGTGTTCGAGGTCAAGGAGGGCCGGGTGAGCCTGGAGTCGACGGCAGCTGACGGGCTGACCGTCGCCGCCGACGAGGACTCCGTCATGCTCAGCCGCGAGTGCGGCTCGCACCTTCGCGGCGCCACGATCACCGGCGCCCAGCGCGCGGACGCCGAGCTCGAGGTCTCCGCCAGCGCGATGACATGGCACGCGGTGGTGCCAGCGCACGGAAGCTGGAGCACGTGGCTGCAGGTCACGCCGACGCTGAACGGCAAGGACCTGGTCGATTACAGGTCCTTGCACTCGCACGCCAACGGCGTCAGGGCCACCGTGCCCGAGCAGCGGCTCGCGGACTGGCGCACGCAGAGCCCGCTAGTCAAGGCCTCGGACGCGCACCTGGCCACCGTCTTCGCCGCCAGCACCGAGGATCTCGGCAGCCTGCGGATCTTCGATCCCGAGCACGCCGAGCGGGCGGTGATCGCCGCGGGGGCGCCGTGGTTCATGACCATCTTCGGCCGCGACTCGCTGCTCACCTCGTGGATGATCCTGCCGCTTGACCCTTCGCTGGCACTCGGCACGCTCCGCACGCTGGCTAGCCTGCAGGGCGCCAAGGTCAGGCCCGAGACCGAGGAGGAGCCAGGCAAGATCCTGCACGAGATGCGGTTCGGCATGCAGGCATCGCTGTGGCTGGGCGGCAGCAGCGTCTACTACGGCTCGATCGACGCGACGCCGTTGTTCGTCATGCTGCTCGGCGAGATGCGCCGGTGGGGACTGGACCGCCGGGTCGTGGACGAGCTGCTGCCACACGCGGACCGCGCGCTCGACTGGATCGTGAACTACGGGGACCGGGACGGCGACGGCTATGTCGAGTACGCAAGGTCGACCGAGGT
>JASHXW010000248.1 GCA_030043395.1 Streptosporangiaceae bacterium | reverse complement strand
TGATGCGGCTTCCTTGCAGGTGCCGTGTGCTGGTTGTTGTCGATGTGCTGCAACGCGACTCACCGGGCATCCTGGCAGCATGAGCGCCGCAGATGCCCGCGAGGGCGAGCACGACCACGGGCACGATCATGACCATGGCCCAGGGGTGTTCGCCCGGTTGCTGCACCACATGCGGCCGCATTCGCACGAGACCGCCGACAAGGTCGACGCGGCCATGGAGGCCAGCGCCCAGGGGATGCGAACGCTGTGGATCTCCCTCGTCGTGCTCGGGTGCACGGCGGTCATCCAGGCTTGCGTGGTCGCGTTGTCCGGCTCGCCAGGTGGAGGCGACGCTCCGCGCTACTCCCGGCGTGCTCGGCGCGGGCCAGGTGCGGCTGCGCTGGATCGGCCATCAGCTGCGAGCCGAGTGCGAGGTCGTCGTGGACGGCTCGATGAGCGCGATCGAGGCGCATCAGGTGGCCGTGGCAGCCGAGCACGAGCTGCTGGACGCGCTGCCGAGGCTGTCAGCCGCGATCGTGCACGCCGATCCGCTTCCAGCTGCTGGCTCTGACTTGCATGCCCTCCTTGCCTCGCACCGGTAGCGCGCATCAGGCGGCGGGGCTCACTTGTCGGTGACCTTGAAGTTCGCGTCATGGTCAGTGGGTGCGGAGGCGGCCGCGATCGCCTTGCCGTGAGAGTTGACCAGGTTGTACCGGATCAGCTTGGCGTGAGCTGGCGGGGTGGCAAGCAGCTTGCTTGCCCTCGACCGAGACTGGCCCCGCTCCCGCCACCACACGCGGCTGGCGTCGAAGATGACCGGCGAGGTCTTGGTCAGGTGGTCGTAGGTCGGGAAGTCCGACTGCTCGAATGCCCCGGCAATGCACGGTGAGGCATTGGTGTCGGAGTTAGTCGCAGACCCCACGTTTCCGCCCGCGTCGACCCGCACGAGGTAGCCGACGGCGCCCTCGTTCTTGATCGTCACCTGCACCTTCTCGCCCGGCACCACGGCCAGCCCGGGTACCGGGGCGCCATAACCCCACTGGACGAAGGTCGAGTAGGACGCCGTGCCGCCGGAGTTCTCCACCTGCACTCCGGCGACCACCCCGCTGACGATTCCGCCCAGGTCTATTTCGTCCGAGGAGAAGCCGGCAGTGCCTTTCACGTCGTTCGCCGTGGGCACCACGATCGTTCCCGTGATCTGGACGTACTGCGGGAAGGCGTGCCGTCCGCAGCCGAGCTGCTCATAGCCGGCCACGTACTGGCTCTTAGTCGGCGCCGGGACGCGGGAAGTCCTAGTCGGCGCGGCCGTAGCGGCCGCGTTGGCGGCAGCCGGCAGAGCCAGGCTGGCGGCGAGCGCGGCGCAGACTCCGACGGCGACCTTGGCCCGTCGCCTGGGCCCGTGGCTTGCTATCTGGCTGTTGGTCATGGCGGATCCTTCCCTCCGGGTCGCCCTTCGGGAAAGTGGCGGTCCATTTCGTGCCACCGCGTTCCACGCCAGGAACTATCTGGAGCTCCGCGGTGAAACGCTGACGGGTCCATGGCGTACCGGACGTAAGGCGCTAGCCAGCTTCGGCGCCGACGTAGTCGGCCAGGTGCTCTGCGGTGAGCGTGGACCGGTCGGCGACCAGGCCGGCGGGAGTCCCCTCGAACACGACCCGCCCGCCGTCATGGCCCGCGCCGGGGCCGAGGTCGATGATCCAGTCCGCATGCGCCATCACCGCCGGATGATGCTCGATCACGATCACCGACTTGCCCGCGTCAACCAGCCGGTCGAGCAGCGAGAGCAACTGCCCGACGTCGGCCAGGTGCAACCCGCTGGTTGGCTCGTCGAGTATGTAGACGCCACCCTTCTCGGCCATGTGGGTGGCCAGCTTGAGCCGCTGCCGCTCGCCGCCGGAGAGCGTGGTGAGCGGCTGGCCGAGGCTGAGGTAGCCGAGCCCGACGTCGGCCATCCGGCCAAGGATGGCGTGTGCCGCCTGGTTCTTCGCCTCCCCGGCGCCGAAGAACTCCGCCGCCTCTGCCACCGACATGGCGAGCGCCTCGCTGATGTCCCGGCCTGCGAGCTTGTAGTCCAGCACTGACGCCTCGAACCGCTTGCCCTCGCACTCCTCGCATACCGTCGCCACGCTGGACATCATCGCCAGGTCCGTGTAGATGACGCCGGCGCCGTTGCAGTTGGGGCAGGCGCCTTCGGAATTGGCGCTGAACAATGCCGCCTTGACGCCGTTGGCCTTGGCGAAAGCAGTGCGGATGGGGTCGAGCAGGCCCGTGTACGTGGCCGGGTTGCTGCGCCGCGAGCCGCGGATGGGGGCCTGGTCCACCGACACGACGCCGGCGCTCTTCGGGATCGACCCGTGGATCAGGGAGCTCTTGCCGGATCCGGCTACCCCGGTGATCACGCAGAGCACGCCGAGCGGGACATCGACGCTGACGTCGCGCAGGTTGTGCCGTGTCGCGTTGCGGATTTCCAGTGCGCCCTTCGCCTCGCGGAACTTCGGCTTAAGCGCTGCCCGGTAGTCGAGATGGCGGCCAGTGAGGGTGCCGCTGGCCCGCAGCCCGTCCACGGTGCCCTCGAAGCAGACGGAACCGCCCGCGGTTCCTGCACCAGGGCCGAGATCGACTACGTGATCGGCGATGGCGATGGTCTGCGGCTTGTGTTCGACCACGAGGACCGTGTTGCCCTTGTCGCGCAGTTGCGAGAGGAGCTTGTTCATCCGCTGAATGTCATGGGGGTGCAGGCCGGCGGTCGGCTCGTCGAAGATGTAGCTGACATCGGTCAGCGAGGAGCCGAGCTGGCGGATCATCTTCACGCGCTGTGCCTCGCCGCCCGACAGGGTGCTCGACGGCCGGTCGAGCGAAAGGTAGCCGAGCCCGATCTCCGCGAACGAGTCGAGTGTCTGCTGCAGCGTGGCCAGCAGGGGCGCCACTGACGGCTCGCTCAGGCCGCTGATCCACTCGGCGAGGTCGCTGACCTGCATCGCACATGCGTCGGCGATGTTGATGCCGCGGATCCGCGACGATCGGGCTGCCTCGCTGAGCCGGGTGCCGCCGCAGTCCGGGCAGGCCGTGAACGTGACTGCCCGGTCGACGAACGCCCGGATATGGGGCTGCATCGCCTCCTTGTCCTTGGACAGCATCGACTTCTGGATCCGCGAGATCAGGCCCTCGTAGGTCTGGTTGATGCCAGCGATCTTCATCCTGACCGGCTCGTGGTGCAGGAAGTCGTGCAGTTCCTTCTTGGTGTAGTCGCGGATCGGCTTGTCCGGGTCATAGAAACCCGACGCGCTGTAAAGCCGGTAGTTCCAGCCGCCCGGCGTGTAGCCGGG
>JASHXW010000247.1 GCA_030043395.1 Streptosporangiaceae bacterium | reverse complement strand
GCGCGGAACGCGCCGGCCGCGATGCCGTCGCCAATCACGTCCAGCCAGGCCTTGCGCACGTCGCGCGCGGCCACTTTCAGGTAGCTGAACCGCTCGAATTGCGACAGGTAGTTGACGTCGGACTGGTAGATCTCCGTGGCATGCGGATGCGCTTCTACCACCTGCAGCGAGGCGGCGACCAGGTCAGTCAGCCGGCTGCGCGGATCTCCGGCGCGGCTCAGCACGTCCGCGTAGCTAGCGCGCAGGTCACTCAGGTAAGGAGCGAGGATCTCATCGACCATCGCTTCCTTGGAGTCGAAGTGGTGGTACAGGCTGCCCGACAGGATGCCGACCTGGTCGGCGATCTCCCGGACGGTGGTGGCGGCCACGCCCTTGCTGGCGAACAGGCCAGCGGCGACGGCCAGTATCTGGCTGTGCCTATCGGCGCTGTCCCGGCTCATCTCGTCACTGCCGAGCCTCCCCGCCTCGCCCGTAGAGGAGCGTGACGCTGCTGACGCTTTGGGGCAGCGCTGAGTATAGTGAGCCGCGAACTGAGCAAACAAGCGCTTGCTACCAGGCGAGGCCGGTCGGCACGAAGGGCGGCGATGAGGCAGAAGCTGATGACGGCCGACGAGGTGGTCGCCGAGCTGCGCTCCGGCATGACGATCGGCATTGGCGGCTGGGGGTCGCGGCGCAAGCCGATGGCGCTGGTCCGGGCGATCTGCCAGTCTGCCCTGGCCGACCTCGAGGTCGTCAGCTACGGAGGCCCGGACGTCGGCTTGCTGCTCGCCGCGGGCAAAGTGCGCAAGCTTGTCTACGGCTTCGTCTCCCTGGATTCAATCGCGCTCGAGCCGCACTTCCGGGCTGCCCGCCAGGCTGGCGGCCTGGAGGTCGCCGAGCTCGACGAGGGCATGCTCCAGCTCGGGCTGTACGCCGCCGCATGGCGGCTGCCTTTCCTGCCTACCCGGGCCGGTCTTGGCTCGGATGTCATGCGCGTCAATCCGTGGCTGCGGACCGTGAAGTCCCCCTACGACGACGAGGAACTCGTCGCCGTGCCTGCCCTACACCTCGACGCGGCCCTGGTCCACGCCAGCCGGGCGGACGGGCACGGCAACGCGCAGTTCCTCGGACCTGACCCCTATTTCGACGACCTGTTCTGCATGGCCGCGCAACGGGCGTACGTGTCCTGCGAGCAGGTGCTGCCAACGGCAGAGCTCACAGCGACCGCGCCAATCCAGACGGTCCGGATCCAGCGCTGGATGGTTGCCGGGGTCGTCGAGGCGCGCAATGGCGCGCACTTCACCTCATGCGACCCGGACTACGGCAGGGATGAGGAGTTCCAGCGCGAGTACGTGACCGCCGCCGCGAATCCAGCGGACTGGTCGCAATTCAGCGCCCGGTACCTCGAGCATGGCGAGGCGGCCTACCAGGCGGCCGTCGCTGGCCGCGCAGACGCTGGGCGTGGTGCCGCGTGACGACCGCGGCAACCTGCGCCGCAACCCGCGCCGAAATCTGCGCAGTCGCCTGCGCTGAGGCCTGGCGTGGCGACGGGGAGATCCTGGCCAGCCCGTTCGGCGTCGCCCCCGCCATCGGCGCGCGGCTGGCGCGTGCCACGTTCGAGCCTGACCTGATGCTCACTGACGGCGAGGCCATGCTCGGCCAGGGCACGTGGGCCATCGGAGCGCGGCCAGAGGTCATCGAGGGATGGCTGCCCTTCCGCGCGATCTTTGACTTGATTTATAACGGCCGCAGGCACGCGATGATGATTCCCAGCCAGATCGACCTCTTCGGGAATGTCAATATCTCCGCGATCGGCGAATTCGAGCGGCCCAAGGCGGCGCTGCTGGGTGTTCGCGGAGCCCCGGGCAATACCGTCAGCCATCCCGTCAGCTACTGGGTACCGCGGCACGGCCCGCGCGCGTTCGTCCAGCGAGTCGACATGATCAGCGGTGTCGGCTACGACCACGCGGCGCAGGCCGGCGAGTCCGCGGCGCGGTATCACCACCTGCGCCAGGTCGTGAGCAACCTCGGCGTCTTCGACTTCGCCGGCCCGGACCACCGGATGCGCCTGGTGTCAGTGCACCCGGGCGTGAGCGTCGCCGACGTCGCTGCCGCCACCGGCTTCGACCTGGTGATCCCCGACGAGGTGCCGCAGACTCGCCAGCCTGGCGAGCACGAGCTGGAGCTGATCAGGACCGTGATCGACCCGGGCGGTGCGCGGGATGCCGAGGTTCCCGGATGACACCCCTGCACACGCCGATCTGCGAACTGTTCGGCGTGCGCTACCCGATCGTGCAGACCGGAATGGGCTATGTGTCCGGTCCGGGCCTTACCGCCGCGACCTCGAACGCGGGCGGACTCGGCATCCTGGCCAGCGCGACGATGAGCTACCAGGAACTGGCGCAGGCCATCGCCCAGACCAGGAAGCTGACGTCGGCGCCGTTCGGGGTCAACCTGCGGGCGGACGCACCCGACGCCGCCAGCCGGGTTGACCTGCTGATCAGCGAGCACGTCAAGGTCGCTTCCTTCGCGCTGGCCCCGAAGCCTGAGCTCATCGGCCGGCTCAAGGAAGCGGGAGTTGTCGTCGTTCCCTCGATCGGAGCGCGGCGGCATGCGGAGAAGGTCGCGGCATGGGGCGCCGACGCGGTGGTGGTCCAGGGCGGCGAAGGCGGCGGGCATACCGGTCAGGTCGCCACCACGATCCTGCTGCCGCAGGTGGTAGACGCCGTGCAGATCCCGGTCATCGCGGCCGGCGGCTTCTTCGACGGACGCGGGCTGGTCGCCGCGCTCGCGTACGGCGCCGCTGGCATCGCCATGGGCACGAGGTTCCTGCTCACCAGCGACAGCCCTGTCC
>JASHXW010000004.1 GCA_030043395.1 Streptosporangiaceae bacterium | reverse complement strand
GGGGACGCGTGCCCCTTGGAGAAGATCAGGTGGTCGTTGGCCGGGTCATCGGGGCGCTGCCAGTCGTACCGGAAGTGCCGGACCAGCAGCACGGCCATCAGGTCGGCGGCCGACATGCTCGAGGTCGGATGGCCAGATCCGGCCGCGGTGCTGCACCGGATGGAGTCGACCCGCAGCTGCTGTGCGAGTTCGTGGATGTCATCCAGGGTCTGCGCGGTCATCGCGATGTCCTCCAGCTCCCGGCTCTCGGTTACGTCCTGCGGCGATCGGCCGGCGGGAAGCGGTCCCGGATGAAGCTCACGTCGCGGCCTCGTCTGCCAGGACCAGTGATGCCGCCGCCTCCACCCTGCCCGCCGGAATTCCCGTGTCGCCCGCCAGCAGGGAACTCAGCGCCTTCTTCTTGTCCGCCCCGGTGACTAGCCAGAGCAGCTGCCGGGCGCGGCCAAGAGCAGGGTAGGTCAGCGTCATCCGTACGTTCCCTTGATAGGGACCGGTAACCGCGACCAGGCGGTCGGTAACCGACAGGACCGGGTCACCGGGGATGAGTGATGCTGTGTGCCCGTCGGCACCGAGACCTAGGTGCACGAGGTCGAATTGCTCGGGCACATCGGTGGCATAGGCCGCGGCCGCAGCCGCCAGATCAGCATCGTTGACTGGCATCGGCAGGACCGTCGGCGACGCCGAGCCCAGGGCCGCGTTGAGATGCGTCAGGTTCCGGCTGGGATCGCCAGGCGGCGCTACCCGCTCATCCACCTGGTAGATGACGATCGCGTCCCACGGAACCTCTTCGCCGGCCAGTGCGGCGAACATCGCCCAGGGAGTGTGACCGCCGCTCACCGCGAACTGAAACACTCCCCGGTCTGAGACCGCGGAACGGGCACGCTCGGCCACGAATCGCGCGCCTGCCTGAGCGACTGCGTCAGGATCGGGCAGCGAAGTGAGCTCATGATTCATTCCTGACCCCCAATCGGGCTCAGTCCATCATGCCGGGCCCCTGGCCCGGCGTTGCGGGGGGAGCAGCTCCCAGGCGCTCGTTCAGCCATGAGGGCGACCTGTCGGGCTGCCGGGGCGCGCACCATGGCACCATGCTGGACTTGTCCTGCAGCGAAGCTCGCCGGGCTGGAGGACTGATGGAGAGCAACGAGATCCGGCTGATGCTGGCCGACGTCGACGGCACGCTGGTGACGCCTGAAAAGGTCCTCACCAAGCGGGCGATCGACGCGGTGCACAGTCTCGGCAAGGCCGGGGTCCTCTTCGCCATCACGAGCGGGCGTCCGCCCCAGGGCATGTCGATGCTGATCGAGCCGCTCGGGATCAGCACGCCGATCGCCGCGTTCAACGGCGGCCTGCTGGTCAACAAGGACATGTCGGTGATCCAGCAGCGGGAGTTGCCCGAGAAGCTCGTACGGCCCGTGGCCGACCTGATCGGCTCGTTCGGCCTGGACGTGTGGCTCTACCGGGGCACGGACTGGTACGTGCCTGACCCGCACGGCTCGCATGTGGCCAAGGAGTCGGCGACGGTGCGGTTCGCGCCGAAGGTGATGACCAGCCTCGACGGGCTGACTACCGATGTCGTGAAGCTGGTGGGCGTCAGCGACGACGTGGACGCCGTCGCCCGTGCGTCGACTGCCGCGCACGACCAGTTCGGCGACCACGTGACCGCGGCGCGCTCCCAGCCCTACTATCTCGACGTCACGCACCCGGACGCCAACAAGGGCGCGGTCGCCCGCTACCTGGCGGCGCGGTACGACATCGCGCCGGAGTCCATCGCCACCATCGGCGACATGCCCAACGACGTGCTGATGTTCGCGCATTCCGGACTGAGCATCGCGATGGGCAACGCCAGCCTCGAGGTGCAACGCACGGCTCGGCGGGTCACCACATCCAACGCCGATGAGGGCTTCGCCAACGCAGTCGAGAGATTCGTCCTCCCGGCGGCCACGTCCGCGTAGCGAAAACCCGATCGCATCCCTGCAGCCTGCCAAGTAAGCTCGCTGGCGCTCATCCTCCAGCGTTATCCGGGCAAAGCGGGAAGCGATCATGGCGAAGCAGTTGCGGCACCTGAGCGGGCCTGGCCAGACCGCCGGAGATCTGGCGTGACCGCGGCGGCGGGTCACCGGACACTGGGGCGCGACTTCTGGCTGTATTTCAGCGGGCAGCTGATCTCCCAGGTGGGCAGCTCTTTCACGTTGTTCGCCTTGCCGCTGCTGGTCTTCAAGCTCACCCACTCGGCAACCAACCTCGCCCTGACCACCGCTTCGAACTTCGTGCCTTACCTGCTGTTCGGCCTGATTCTGGGAGCCCTGACCGACCGGGTCGATCGCAAGCGGATGATGCTGCTGACTGACGTCGGCCGGGCCGCAGTGATCGCCGTCCTGCCGGTGCTAGCGCTGTCGGGAGCGCTGCGAGTGCAGGACATCTACCTCGTCGCGTTCGTCCAGTCCACGCTGGGAATCCTGTTCAACTGCGGTGAGTTCGCGGCGATCCCCAGCCTGGTCGGCCGCGACGACCTCGTTGCCGCCAACGGGCGGATCATGGCCACGAACTCCGCCGGCCAGATCCTCGGGCCGATCCTTGCCGGAGTGCTCGTTACGATCATGTCGCCAGCCGACCTGTTGTTCTTCGACGCGGCCAGTTTCGCGGTATCGGCCGTGTCGCTGGCCCTGATCCGCCGTAGCTTCAACGCGGCGGACCGGCCGGCCGCCAAGGCCGGCGTGACTGGCTTGCTCAGGGATGTTCGGGCCGGGCTGCAGTACGTCTGGTCAAATCCGGTGTTGCGCAGCATCTCCCTGATGATGGCCCTGATCAACTTCGTGGCGAGCACCGAGAACAGCCAGCTCGTCCTCTTCGCCAAGCGCGCCCTCGGTGCCACTGACAGTGAGGTCGCCGTGCTGTTCGCCGCGGGCGCAGCGGGCGTGGTAGCCGTCAGCATGGCGGCCGCCCCGATACGCCGACGGCTCAGCTTCGCGGTGACCGCGCTAGGAGCGCTAGTCATCAGCGGCCTGACTGTCACCGCCATGGCCGTAATCGGCTCGTATCCCGCCGCGCTCATCTTGTGGGCCGCGTCATGCGGTTTCGGGCTGCTGCTGAACATCAACACCTCGTCGCTGCGCCAGGCCATAGTCCCTGACGAGATGTACGGCCGTGTCGTGAGCATCGCCCAGGTGCTGGCCTGGTCGGCCATTCCGCTTGGCGCACTCGCCGGAGCGGCGGCCATTCACTTGTCCGGCAGCGTCACGGACGTCTACGCCGCAGCCGGAGCGCTCACAGCCCTGATCGCGCTGCTGTTCGGCTTCTCCGCTGTCGCTCACGGCGACCGCTACCTGGCCATGGCTGCCAGTGAGGAGCAACAGGGCGAAGCGAGCGTCGCGCAGGCCTGACGAGGATGCCGGGCGGGCCTCATCCCGCCCCCGCTGGGTGACCTGCATGACCACCTTGCCCGCCCAGGTGGCTGGCTACTGGCTCCAGGACGACTGCCGGCCGGCTCGTGCCGCGCCCGCTGCGTTCGGGGAGGAACAGCGTTAGTGCCGTCGCGAAGGCCAGCACCTTGGACAGCGCGTTGAAGGCGAAGGGGACCGTCGTCGCGGGATATCCGAACCCAGTGAGCGCCCACACTGCGAATACCCCCAGCATCAGCGCGAGGCAGCACAGGGTGAGGCGCCTGAGCCGGACGTCCGGGAGCAGGGTTAGCAGCGCGAGCGTCCCAAGCTCGACGACAAACAACGGCGCGAAGAAGAGCAGGCGATACAGAGCCGGATCGGGCGGGATCGGCGGGTAGGTCCGGGCCATGACGATCAGGTCGAAGGGGAACTCGAAGACCATCGGGGCGACCATCGCGCCGATTGCGGCACTCGCCAGCTGGACTCGCCGGCCATGTGACCTGGCGGCGACGAGGATCGCGGCGAAGGTGACGACAACGCATGCGCCGGTCACTGGCGCAATCGGATCTGATGGCAGGCTGTGCAGGAGGTGGTGCTGGTGCATCGCCTTCCCGTATTCCTCGACGCAGCTCACCAGGACGAGGATGGCGAGCAGCCAGGCTACGACCATCATCTCGGTGGCCGTCCGGCCGGCCCTGGGCAGCCGGATGGGCCGGTACAGCCGCGTTGCCGCGCAGAGAACGGCGGCCGCAGCGATCAGCAAGATGATGGCAAGAACGATCCTCGCTGTGCCGGTGTAGCTGACCCAGGTGTAGTCAACCGTCTTCCGCACGGCTACCTCCCTCATCCGGCCGGGCGATGCCTGCGGAGGCAGGCAGGTCAGGTGGCTGGCCCGGCGACCGGTTTCCCCGGTGCTGGCGTACCGGGTCTGGCAGGGTGGCGCGTTCGAATAGGGCCACCAGTTGTGCCGCGTAGCTCTCGAGATCGAGATCGGGATCGTTGACGAACTGGGTCAGCAGGTCTTCCACGGCGACCTTGATGACCGAGGCCACGACGTGCGCGTCGAATGACCCGAGCCGGCCCATTCGCTGCCCGGAGCGCAGCACGTGCTCGATCGCCGCCACATCGCCCGCGCGGGCACCGAACGCCGGGTTGGGGCTGCCGGACTCGTCGCGGAACGCATTGAAGATCCGGACCAAGGCGAGAACCTGTCGTGCATGGCTGCGGTAGTACCCGGCCCACGCCGTGACGTAGGCGGCAACGAATCTCTCCGGGAAGCGCTCGGGTTCCGCCGCGAGGAGCCGCGGTTCGAGGTATTCAGCCATGGACCCGATCACGTCGGATATCACTGCGCGGATGAGGTCGTCCTTGGCTGCGAAGTGATAGGTGACAACGCCCTTGCTGACCCCTGCCCGGCGCGCTAGCTCGCCCACCGAAGCGCGCGCGAACCCGATCTCCGCGACGAGGTCGATCATGACGTCGACAAGCTGGTCGCGGCGCTTCAGCTGGGTGAATGTCTCGCTTCCAGCCGGCCGGTTACCCGAGCTAGTACGCACGATCTGATATTAGTACGATCGTACTAGCGGAAGCAATAGCAAAGCTCGCGCTAACGATCGGCACGCCGAGATTGGATGCGATAACTGCGGTGCCAATGGCCCGTCCGAGTGAGGCGCGGAGCGCCGTCAGCGCCGCCCGCGGTGCGAGCTGCGGCGAGCGCCGGATCCGTGCTGACGGCGATTGGGATGTGGCGCTGGGTGCGAGGCTCCCGCAGTGTGGGCGCCAGCGGGCGCGAGCTTCCGGGCATCCTGCTTCAACGGCTCCTCGCGCACTATCACGACGAGGACGAACAACAGCAGCAGCGCTACCGCGTCGAAGAACAGGCCCGTGATGATCGCCGAGATCGCCGAGCCGTCACCGGACGTGAGATTCCGGCCGAGGCCCCACGCCCACAGCGGCTCACGGACGCTGAACGGCTGCCCCAGCGGCACCTGGCTACCCCAGGTGAATGCCCCGCCGCCCGACGACAGGAAGCCCTCGGTCACCGTGGTGCAGCCGCCGCCGCGGGGCACTGCGCTGCACGCCAGACGGTACGACACCGGATGGAAGGTGTCGTGTGCCTCGGCGCCGGCCACGTATCCCCACGAGTTGACGTCGGCGGGCAGCAGGAACGCGGCTATGCCGGTCATCCCGGCGAGCATGATGATGGCGACCACCCAGCTGCCGTGGTGGCGCGGCGGATAGCGATGCGCGTGGGCGTACACCGGGTAATGCGAGACACTGCCCTTCGCGCTCGCCCGAACCGCGGCATCAGCACGGTGAATGCGCGCCGTGTCGACGACAACGACAACTAGCCCGGCCAGCGCCAGGGCCAGCAGCACGCAGACCGCGATGACGCTGAGGATCTCCGCCGTCCCGGTGAGCTTCCCGGACAGGTCAAGGCCGATCCCCATGTACACCAGGAGGCCTATCGCGCTGCCGATCGCCACCCATGCCCACCCGCGCCGCCGGTAATGCAGCGTGACGAGCTTGGCGACATCCGGTGACGCTGTGGTCGTCTGCCGTGCTGGCGCTGCCATGGCGCGAATATATTGGAAGCCAAGATATCGGTCAAGGCAGCTCAGCCAGCTGGCGCTGTCCCGCGACCGCACCACGTATCGGTGCCCGGGTTCACCCTCAGTGGGCGAGGACCCGTGGACACCAGCCCATGCAGCCTTGGTAAGCCGTCGGTCTTCGAGCGTTCGCCGCCTGGCAGTTCACCATCAGAGGGGCAATGGGATGAATACCTTCCTGGAGCGGTTGGGCGGCTTCGCGGCACGATGGCACTGGGCCGTGATCATCGCCTGGGTCGTGATCCTGGGCGGGCTGATAGGAGCCCGGCAGGCGTTCGGCGGTGACTACGTCAACAACTACACGGTGTCCGGGAGCGACTCCTCGAATGGCCTGAACGTGCTGAATGACACCTTCGCCAAGCAGGGCGGGTACGGGGGCCAGATAGTTTTCCATGCGCGGCACGGCACCGTGGCCGCGCAGCAGAAGGCGGTCAATACGGCCACCAGCGACGTCGCGGGCTTGCCTCACGTGATTAAGGCCGTCAGCCCGTTCGCCTCCGCTGACTCCGGCATGGTCTCCAAGGACGGAAGCGTCGCCTACGCCAGCGTGTCATGGAGCGTGAATCCCTACTCGCTGGACCGAAACTATCTGGACAAGCTGAACAAGGCAGTGGATCCCGCTCGGGCAGCAGGGCTGCAGGTCGAGTACGGCGCCGGCGCGGGCGAGATCGGGCAGCAGGCGAGCGACCACATCTCGGAGGCCATCGGCCTGTCGTGCGCGCTGATCCTGCTGATCTTCATGTTCGGCTCGCTGGTGGCTGCGGCGATCCCGCTGGTCTCGGCCCTTTTCAGCGTCGGCGCCGGGCTGTCGCTGCTCGGGCTGCTCGCGGCATCGATCACATTCCCGACAACCGCGCCCACCATCGCGACGCTGCTCGGGCTCGGCGTCGCGGTGGACTACGGCCTGTTCCTGGTGGCAAGGCATCGCGAGCAACTCGATGCCGGGATGGACGTGGCCGCCTCGGTCCGGCAGGCGGAAGCAACGTCCGGATCTGCGATCGTCATCGCAGGCAGCACCGTGGTGTTCTCGATCCTCGGGCTGTACATCGCGGGCGTGAGCTTCGTCGGGTCGCTCGGCCTGGCGGCGGCTGTCGTCGTTGCCCTCACGATGCTGGTCGCGCTGACCCTGGTACCCGCCTTCATGGGCGTGACGAAGTCCAACGTCCGCAATCTCCGTGACCGGCTGCGAGCCAGGAAGGAAGGAGTCTCAGCCGCTCAGGAGGCTAAGGAAACCGCCGCGGCGACTGCCGAGCGGCACGAGAACAGCTCCTTCGCCCGATGGGGCCGCAAGGTGAGCGCGACGCCCTGGCCGTGGGCCGTGCTGACCGTGGCCGTCTTGCTAGCGCTCGCCATCCCGCTGCTGTCGATCACCCTGGGCCAGCCAGACAATGGCACCAACCCGACCTCAGACAGCAACAGGCGCGCCTACGACCTGATTACCACCGGCTTCGGGGTTGGCGTCAACGGGCCGCTGACTGTCGTGGTGAAGCTGCCGAAGGAGTCGAGCTCGGCCACGACGTCGCTGCTCAACTCCATGCAGTCCAGCATCAAGCGCACTTCGGGAGTGGCCTCGGTCACTCCCGCTTCGGTCAACTCATCGGGCACGACGGCAGTGTTCAACGTGATCCCGACGACCAGGCCGCAGGCGGCCGCTACCACGAACCTGGTCGACGTCCTGCGCAACGACGTACTGCCTAAGGAGCATGTCACGACTTACGTGACCGGCACCGTGGCCGGGAACGTGGACTTCACCGACCGCATCACGGGCCGGCTCATCTGGATCATTCTCGCGGTAATCGCGATCTCGTTCGTCTTGCTGACCATGGCCTTCCGGTCGATCGTGATCGCCACTAAGGCCGCGCTATTCAACCTGCTGTCCATTGGGGCGGCAATCGGGGTCATCGTCGCGATCTTCCAGTGGGGATGGCTGAAGGACATCGTCGGCCTCAAGACAACGTTGCCGATCCCCGCTTACGTGCCCATGCTCGTGTTCTGCATCGTGTTCGGATTGTCGATGGACTACGAGGTCTTCCTGCTCTCACGTATCCACGAGGCCTGGCTCGAGACGGGCGATGCGCGACGGAGCGTGGCGATCGGCATCGGCGCCACGGCCAGGGTTATCACCACGGCGGCGGGGATCATGGTGGTGGTCTTCTCCAGCTTCGTGCTGAACACCGATCCGACGGTCAAGATGCTCGCTCTCGGAATGGCGTTCGCGGTGCTGATCGATGCCTCGCTGGTCCGCATGATCCTCGTGCCGGCGGTGATGACGCTGCTGGGGCCGACCGCCTGGTGGCTGCCGCACTGGATGGAGCCGGTAGTTCCCAGGCTGCGCCTGGAAGAAGGCTGATATTGCTGTGATCCCGGCTTCCGGTCGTGCAGCCCGAGGGAGAAAGGGATTATTAGCGAGAACGCAGCCGACCCGCCGACTGTTGCCGACCTAGTGCTGGTCAACTGCCGCCCGCTCCCTCATTCGACGGGAAACGGTCGCGTGAGGATGATAATGTGACTCGCTCAGCGTAGATGTATGTTCAAAATACTATTTGAGGTATTTCGCTATGCTTAGGCGATCGGCTGCGATCCTGGCCTGTTCCGTTGCCTTCGGGCTGGGCTTCGGGCTGGCTGGCAGCCTTGGCGGTGCGGCTCCCGCAGACGCCAGCGCGCGGCCAGCAGTCGGGGCGGGAGTCTGGGGCACGGCGCATAGGCTGCCGGGTACGGGGCCGCGGAGCGCCGTGCTGTCGGTATCGTGCAGCGCGACTGGGGATTGCAGTGCCGGCGGCACGGGTTTCGTGGACAGCGAGACTAATGGGAAATGGGCCACGGCCAGGCCCGTGCCGGGGACCAGCGGGCTGGATGTGCAGTGGTCCGTGTCGTGCGCTTCGAAAGGCAACTGCGGCGCCGCCGGTGATTACTCCGGTACGCCGTACCTAGCCAGCGAGAAGAGCGGCAAGTGGCTCCTGGCGGAGAAGGTGCCGGGCCTGACGGCACTGAACCGGGCCGGGAAGGGCGTGATCAACGCGCTATCGTGCGGCGCAGCGGGCTCCTGCGTCGCCGGCGGCTCCTACGCTGACGGCTCGCACACGCAGGCTTTCGTCGTCACCCAGAAGAAAGGCGTCTGGGGTAAAGCACAGCAGCTGCCGAAACTCGGGGCCCTGAACAAGGGCGGGTACGCCTCGCTCAGCGCGCTGTCGTGCCCGTCGGCCGGCAACTGCGCAGGCGGCGGCCTGTACACCGACAGCTCGGGCGCCCAGCAAGCCTTCGTCGTCAGCCAGGTCGGCTACCGCTGGCACGCCGCCGCGAACCTGCCCGGCCTTCCGACCCTGAACAAGGGCGCGTACGCGCAGCTGAGCGCCATCTCGTGCACCTCCCCCGGGAATTGCGGCGCTGGCGGTATCTACACCGACGGCGGCTTTAACAACACCGCGTTCGTCGTCGGCAGCAAGGCTGGGACCTGGGGGAAGTCGCTGCGGCTGGGCGGCATTAACGGACTGAGCCCAGGTCCATCCGTGGGGATCGACCAGATCTCATGCTCGTCCGCCGGCAACTGCGGTGCTGGCGGGTTCTACACAGACGCCGCCGGACGGCAGCAAGCCTTCGTGACCAGCGAGGTCGGCGGCAAGTGGGCCCCTGGTGAGGCCGTGCCAGGCACGGTGAAGCAAAACACCGGCGTATCCGCGCTGACTGCCTCGGTGTCGTGCCGCTCCAAAGGCGACTGCACTGCAGGAGGCCTCTACACGCTGGTCTCCGGCCACAGCGTCGCGTTCGTCGTCAGCGAGGCAGACGGCGTCTGGGGTACGGCAAAGAACGTCTCCGGCGTCGGGAACTACGACACGCTTTACTCGGTGTCGTGCACCGCGACAGCCACTTGCGTCGCAGGCCTGGGAGTCAGGCCTGGCTTCACCGGAGACGCGTACGTGCTGGCCGAGACACCCGGCCGTTAGCCCGCCGGGCCGATGAAGCGCAACCTCACCAAGATCAGCCAGCGCCTTGTGGTTTGCCAGTTTCTGACCCATCGGTGCTCTACGATCACTGGCGTCACCATATTGGTCATCGCGGAAAGATGCGGCGAATGATACGAGCTTTCGGCCGGACACCACGACCGTCATCCCCTAGGCGGTTCGGTTCAGTCCTTGCCGCCGCAGCGCTTGCCGCCGCGGCAATGGCCATCCCCGGTGCGAGTAACGCCGCCGACCGCGAGATGACGACGGCGTCGGCCACGAGCTTGTACGCGTACGCCAATGGCACGGCGAAGTCACCATCGAGTTGCCCGCGGACCAGCCACAGCGATCGCGAGTGCACCCTGACCGAGGCGCTCGGTCTCGTTGGCGCAGGGGGCAACGTCCTGCTGGCCACAAGCGGCAAGTCGGCGAAGTACGTAGGCAACTTCGTGATCGCGACCTCGGGGACGTCCGCTAGCGCGCCCGTCACGATTGGCCCGGCATCGGGAGTGAGCTCTCCCGTCATCAACGGCGACGGATCAGGTGCGGTTCACTGCCCCACGAGTTCCTGCGATGGATCCGCCATCACCGTCAACCAGAACGTCTTCGCTGACATTGACTCGATTACGATCCTCGGCGGCGATAACACGGGCCCGAACGGTGGCGGCGGAATCGGCGACATGGGAACGCTCAGCCTCTCCCGAGTCACCATCACGGGCTGCTCGGCACAGGTCGGCGGCGCCGTGGCAATCGGCCACGGCGCGGCCTTGACGGTGGCCGACTCCGCTTTCACCCACGATAAGTCGACCTATTTCGGCGGTGCCATCAACAGCGGATCCGTCGTCGCCACGGTCCGGGGTAGCGGCAGCCTGACGGTTGCCGGCTCCACCTTCTCCGACGACAGCTCACAGCGGGGCGGCGCGATCGACAGCGGCGATGGCGGTACCGGCACGCTCACCGTGACCGACTCGACCTTCGATGGCGACAGTGCCGCCGCTCACGGCGGGGCTATTGACACCGGTGACAGCGGCACCGGCAAGGCGACCGTGACCGGATCGACGTTCTCCGACGATCACTCCGTCAACGGCGGCGCGATCGACAACGCCGATTCCAACGGCAAGGGCACGCTCACCGTGACCGGCTCGACCTTCTCCCACGACAGCGCCACTGACGGCGGCGCGATCGACAACGCCGAGCGGGGCAGCGGCACGGTGACCGTGCGGACCTCAACTTTCTTCGCTGACAAGGCAACCAGGCAAGGCTCAGCGACGGACAGCGGCGACGCCGCGGGCACCGGCACCTTCCTGGTGCTGAACTCCACCATCGACAACAGCCTGGGTCGTCCGGCCATCGACGAGGAAGGCGGGTCAGTCCACGTCGCCGGGAGCATCATCGCCGGGTCGATGGCGAACTGCACCGGACGTATCGGCGATGGCGGATACAACCTCATCACCGACAAGAGCGCCACGTGCGGGTTCAAGGCGGCGGACGACCTGATCGGGGTCAACCCGGAACTCGGGCCGCTCAAGCATCATGGCGGCCCGACCCTCACCATGGAGCCGACCTCGAAGAGCCCCGTGCTCGAGCAGATTCCTAACCCGGCGGTCGCCAGCATCTCGGGCAGCCCGGCAGTCTCGCTGTGCCCGGTGCCCGACCAGCGAGGGATCCAGGCGGACGAGGCCTACGGCTGCGCGATCGGCTCGGTCGACCCGGCTAGCGGCGTGCCCGTGGTGACCTCGCTCAGCTCCTCGCTGGGGCCAGCGGCTGGCGGAACCGAGGTCACCATCGACGGCGGGAATTTCGCCGCCGGGGCGACCGTGAAGTTTGGCGCCGTCACCGCCAAGGACATCACCGTCGTCGCGCCCACTCAGATCGATGCCACAATTCCCGCGCTTCCCGACACAGACTCCGCGCTGACAGTCAACGTCACGGTGACCAGCCAGTCCGGGCTGGCCAGCCCGAACCGAACCCTGGCTGCCTATACCTACTACACGGCTGACTGGTCGGCTTACCTCGACGGGGCGGCGCACACCTCGTACAACCCCGGCGCGACCTCCATCACGACCAGCTCGATCCCCGACCTCCTGCCGATCTGGCAGTGGACGCCGCCAGCCTCGACTAACAGCGGAACGTCCAATGACCTCGCCAGCCCGATCGTTTCCGACGGCGTCATCTACGTCGGGCTGGAGGACGGCTACATGTATGCCGTCAGCGAGGCAACCCGCCAGATCCTGTGGTCAGACTTCCTCGGCATCGAGGCGCCGACCTCCTGCGAGGGCGGCACGCTCGGAGTCACCTCGACCGCGGCGGTCGCCGACGATCCGGCCACTCACAAGCAAACGGTGTACGTGAACGGACCAGACGGCTACCTGTACGCGATCAATGCCGCGACCGGCGCGACGGAGTGGAAGTCGCTCGTCGGCATCCCCGGCAGCCTGACGGGCGGCCCGGACAACTACTACGCGTGGGGCTCGCCCACGATCGCCAATGGCAAGGTCTACATCGGCATCTCGTCCAATTGCGACCTGCCGCTCGTGCGCGCCGGGATTCTCGAGATCAACCAGAGCACGGGCAAGCGGCTGGGCTACTGGGACTCGCTGCCGTCGAACGTGGTTGGCGGCAGCGTGTGGAGCAGCATCGCAGCACTGCCCAACGGTGACCTCGCCGTGTCGACAGGAAACTCGGTAGGAAACGACCAGATCCCGCACGCCGAGTCAATCGTGGTGCTCAACGGGTCGACGCTGAAACTGCTCGGTTCGTTCATGATCCCGTCGAACCAGGCGATCGGGGATTCAGACTTCGGCGGCTCGCCCACGGTGTTCACCGCCTATCCGGACGGGGTCGCGACGACGATGGTCGGGGCGTGCAACAAGGACGGCATCTATTACGCGGTGCGGGCCTACGACGTGGACGCCGGGGCGCTGTGGGAGCACCGGATGGGCGTGCCGACAACCGGGCCGGAGTCCAACGAGTGCGACTCGGCCGCCATCTGGAACGGCCAGTACCTCATCGAGGGCGGCGGCAGCATCACCACGATCGACGGCACCCAGTACAACGGATCGGTCCAGGCGCTCAATCCCACCACCGGCCAGCCCGTCTGGTCGACGGGCCTGCCCGGCTGGGTCGTAGGCAGCCCGTCAGAGGACGGGGCGGGCGTGATCGCCGCACCCGTCCTGAACGCTCCTGGAACCGGCACGACCGGCGTCTACCTGCTGAATGCCAGCAACGGAGACATCCTGGGCTACGTCTCGACCACGCCGCGCGGCGACTTCGCTCAGCCGGTCTTCGACGGCAATGACTTGCTGATCGGCGCTGAGTCGTCGGCCTTGCCGCTGACGGAATACGCGGTGACGACACCGGGTCAGGACACCCCGATCGGCGTCTCGCCAGGAACCGCCGACGTGGGCAGCACCGAGACACTCACCCTGACGTCGAACGGCGGGTTCACCTCGCCCGCGAACGTGATCGTCTCGGGCACCGGGGTCGAGGTGAAGTCAGTCGACATCGAGAACTCGACTACGGCCAGCGTGACCATCCAGGTACTCGGAGACGCCGTGGTGGGCGCCTCGCTCAATGTGACCCTGACCGAGCCGGACCTGACTGCCTACACGTGCTCGTCCTGCCTGGTGATCGACGCCTCGGGATGAGGCAGGCGGCCTTTCCAGCGCTAGCAGCTACGGAGCGGCGAAGCTAGTGATCGACTGGCCGCCAAAGTTGGTCACGAACAGGTGCCCGGCGTCGGCTGCGACGGCGTCCGGGCTGTCGAATTCGTAGCCCGAGCCGTCGACCACCTGAACGAGCGCTCCGGTGGAGGCGCTTATCTCGCTGACCGAGTCGCCACCCAGATTGGCCACGAGCAGGTCCGCACCATCAGCCGTGACGGCGGCCGGGGAAGCGAGCTGGTAGTCGGAGCCCGAGATCACCTGCACGAGGTCGTCTGAGGAGGCACTGAACTCGGTGACCGACTTGCCAGCGTAATTGGCCACGAACAGGTTACCGGCGTCGTCCGCGATGGAGGCAGGCTCGTTGAAGCCGAAGCTCGAGCCCGAGATCACCTGGACGAGTGCTCCGGTCGTGGCACTGAACTCGGTGACCGAGTCGCCGCTGGTATCGGCCACGAAGAGGTTGCCATCGTCGGCTGCGATGGCCGACGGGTTGTCGAACTGGTAGTCCGGTGCGGAGATCACCTGCACGAGAGCTCCAGTCGACGGGTTGAGCTCGGTAACGGAGTTGCCAGCCCAGTTCACGACGAACAAGTCGCCGTCGTCGGCCGTGATCGCGAATGGGTCGTCGAGCGCGTAGCGCGAGCCCGCAATGACCCGCACGAGCGCGCCGGTCGAGGCACGGAACTCGGTCACCGAGTTGCCACCTCCGTTCGCGACGAACAGGTCACCGCCGTCCGCCACGACGGCGTACGGGCGATTGAACTTGTAACGCGAGCCTGAGATGACCCGTACCTCGTCCCCGGTTGACGCGCTGAACTCGGTCACGGAGTTCCCGCCGCCATTGGCCACGAACAGGTCACCTCCGTCGGCGGTGATTCCAGAGGGCAAGTCCACCTGGTAGGCCGAGCCAGAGATCAGGCGTACCGCGTGGCCGGTCGACGCGCTCAACTCGGACACCGACCCGCCGATCTCGTTGGCCGCGAAGACATCCGCGCTGTCCGCGGTGATGGCGACGGGGCTGCGTAGTCCGTAGCTCGTGCCCGAGATCACGCGCTCGAGGGCACCGGTCGACGCACTGAACTCGGTCACCGAGCCGCCATTCTCGTTAGCCGCGAACACGTTGCCGGCATGGAAGGCGATGGCATCGGGGTACTTGAACTTATAGCGCGAGCCAGAGATCAACCGCACGACCGCGCCGGTCGATGCGCTGAGCTCGGTCACGAAGTTGCCGCTCGAATCGGTCACGAAGAGGTCGCCGCCGTCCACCGCGAAGGCGTCCGGGTAATCGAGGTTATTGCTCTTCGGAGACGTGATCAGCCGGACGAGGGCGCCCGTCGAGGCCTTGAACTCGGTCACCGAGTTCAAGGCGGTATTGGCCACGAACACGTCACCACCGTCGACTGCGATAGCGACCGGGTAGTTGATGTAGTAGCGAGTAGCCGAGATGACCCGGACCAGGGCACCGGTCGACGCCTTGAACTCGGTGACCGACTCGCCGCCCGCATTAGCGACGAAGAGGTCGCCTCCATCGGCTGCGATGGCGTCCGGGTACTCGAAGTCGTAGTTCGAGGCGGAGATGACCCGCACGAGCGCGCCCGTCGAGGCCTTGAACTCGGTCACCGAGTCGACTGGCGTCGCGCCCGGGGCGCCCGGGTGGCGAATACCGCGACTGCCTTTCTGGGTGCACCCCGCGACGCAGAAGACCCCTGACGTGCCACCTGAATTGACCACGAACACGTCGCCGTCGTCGGCGGTGATCGCTGCGGGGTCGTTGAAATCAAAGCTCGAGCCCGAGATCACGCGCACGAGCGCGCCGGTCGTTGCCCTGAATTCGGTCACGGAATCGCCAACCGCATTGGCTACGAACAGGTCGCCGGCGTCATAGGTGATGGCGTCGGGGTAGCCGAACCCCCATCCGA
>JASHXW010000024.1 GCA_030043395.1 Streptosporangiaceae bacterium | reverse complement strand
GTCGTAGTGCGTTTCGACATCGCTGGCGTCCCTGGCGACCAGGCCGGTGCTGTCCACTTTGACGACCCTCGTCTCCATGTGCAGCTCGACGCCGAGCAACCCGAGCTCGCCGGCCGCACGGTCGGACAGCTTTGTGCCGAACGAGGCAAGTGGCTCGGAACCGCCGTCGAACAGCAGCACCCTGGCATCGCCAGGGTGCATCCGGTGGAACTCGTCGCTCAGGGTCTTCGTAGCCAGCTCGCGGATCTGGCCCGCTAGCTCCACGCCGGTCGGGCCGGCTCCGACCAGGGCGAACGTCAGCCACCGGCTGCGCTCGGCATCACTGGGTGCGGTCTCGGCCATCTCGAACGCCCCGAGCACCCGGCGCCGGATCGTCAGCGCATCGGCGATGGTCTTCATCCCGGGAGCCCAGTTCCTGTACTCGTCGTGGCCGAAGTAGGACTGCTCGACGCCGGTCGCGACGATCAGGTAGTCATAGCCGACGTCGAGCTCCTCCCCAGCCGGGCGCTGGCACATGACCGTGCGATTGTCGACGTCGACGTCGACCGCCTTGGCCATCACGCACTCGACGTTGCGGTGCTTGCGCAGCAAGCGCCGCAACGGCTCGGCGATCTGGCCCTCGGACAAGATGCCAGTTGCGCACTGGTAGAGCAGCGGCTGGAACAGGAAGTGCTCGCTTTCGCTGACCAGCGTGATGTCGAACGGGCCGTCCGCGAGCCCGCGCACCGCGTACAGGCCGCCGAAGCCGCCGCCGACGACTACGACACGATGCCGCCCCCGATTTGTCATCGTGCTACCCCTTCGGGTTCGTTGAGTTACGCCTGCGGGTCCAGCCAGGTGTCCCCGTTGGGCAGCAGCGCATCGGCCTCCTTCGGCCCCCAGCTGCCGCGCGGGTAGGTGTGCACTGGCACGACGTCTCCAAGCACCGGGTCGACGATCCGCCAGGCCGCTTCGACGGTGTCCTGCCGCGCGAAGAGCAGCCGGTCCCCAGCCAGTGCCGCTCCGATCAGCCGGTCGTACGGTCGCATGTCCCCGGCGGGTTGCTCAGCGAATGTCAGCATCTCCTGCTGCGGCATCCAGCCCGCGCCCTGCTTCTTCCCGGCCAGGGCGATGGATACGCTGGCCGATGGGTTGATCCGGAAGTGCAGCGCATTGACCAGGCCGTGCGGCTCGATGCCGAACACGTCGGCGGCCGGCTTGCGGAACCTGATGCTGACTTCCGTCGCAGTGACTGGCAGGCACTTTCCGGCCCGGATGAGCAGCGGGATGCCTTCCCAGCGCCAGGAATTCAGCCCGAGCCGGACCGCGACATACGTCTCGACCGTCGACTTCGGATCGACTCCCTGCACGTCGAGGTAGCCCTCGTACTGGCCCCTGACCGTGTGTTCAGGTGTCAGCTCTGACAGGCCTTCCATGATGGAGGCCTTGGCATTGCGCCAGGGGTCGATGCCACGGTGGTCCGGTGGATCAGCCAGGACCGAGCCCAGGACCTGCAGCAAATGATTCTGCAGCACGTCCCTGATCGCCCCGTTCCGGTCGTAGAAGGCGCCACGGCCAGAGACGTCGAAGGCCTCGGCCATCGTGATCTGGATGCTGCGCACGTGCTCGCGGTTGAGCAGCGGCTCGAAGATCGAATTGGCGAAACGGACGAACAGCATGTTCTCCACCGGGTCGAGCCCGAGCCAGTGGTCGACGCGGTAGATATCGTCCTCGGCGAAGTGCTGGTGCATGGTGTGGTTGAGTGCCTGAGCGCTTGCCAGGTCATTGCCGAATGGCTTCTCGACCATTACCCGCGAGCCGCTGGCCGCTCCGGCCCCGGCGATCCCGTCGGCGATGCGACCGAACAAGGCAGGCGGAACCTCGAGGTAGTACAGGATCTTCTTCCCAGCTCCGACAGCCTTGACCATCTGCTCGTAGGTAGCGCTGTCAGTCAGGTCCCCGTCGACGTAACGGAGCTGGCCGAGCATCTTCGTCGCGGCGGACGAGCCGGGATCGATCCCGTTGAGCTTGAGCGACGCCGTGGCGTAGTCCCGGAACTGGTCCAGGCCCCAGCCGCTCATCGCCACGCCGATGACCGGCATGTCGAGCATGCCGCGCTCAGCCAGCCCCACCAGCGCGGGGAAGGTCTCGAGCTTCGCCAGGTCTCCAGTCGCGCCGAAGATGACGAGCGCGTCCGCCTTTTCTGCTGCCTTTGCCATGGTGCAGCTCCCTTCGTAAGTCTTCGTGCGGGGTATCAGTGTGTGTTGGCTCCGCCCGGAAGTCCTTGTCACTCAGCCGCCGTCTAAACACGTAGTAGGTCCAGGCCGTTGCACGCGGCGCGAGAGCCGGTCCCAGCTGAAGATCCACAGGCCAAGGAACGTCGACTTGAGGTAAGAGGCGGTCTGCAGCACTGCCGGGGCACCACCCCGATCGGGTGATGCGCCGGCGCGAGCGGGATGCGACGGTAGCCGGTGAACGCAGGGGAACCGCTCGACCGTTCAGGGGGAACAGTGGAACGCTATCCAGACATCAGTGATCACGGGCTCATCGGTGACCTGCAGACCTGCGCACTCGTGACCAACGAGGGCACGATCGACTTCTTCTGCAGCCCGCGTTTCGACTCGCCGACCATCTTCGCGTCCCTGCTGGATGCCGACCGCGGCGGCTACTTCCGGATCAGCCCGGCGAGCGGCAGCTATGTATCGAAGCAGCTGTACTTCCCGGACACGGCGATGCTGATCACCCGCTTCATGACTCCCGATGGTGTGGGCGAAGTGCAGGACTTCATGCCAGTCATCGAGGGCAAGCCGACGAATAAGCACCGCATCGTCCGGATGCTCCGGGTGGCCAGGGGCACCATGAAGTTCGAGCTTGAGCTACAGCCCAGGTTCGACTACGGACGCGCCAGTCACAAAGTCGAGGTGACCGAGAACGGCGCGGTATTCCGGGGGGCAGACGGCACGGAGCTGACGCTGCACTCCTCGGGCAGGCGCAACCCAGACGACCCGGAGGCAGGCAAGGTCGAGCGAGCCGGGGACGGGCTGCGCGTCACCGTGAGCATGCGTGAGGGTCAGACGGGCGGCGTCGTGCTCGAGTCCATGGGCGGCAAGCCGCGTGCAGTGCCGCCTTCGGAGATCACCAGGCTCGCTGACGATACCGCCGCGTTCTGGAAGACCTGGCTGCGCAGGTCGACCTACACCGGCCGGTGGCGCGAAATGGTGACCCGGTCGGCCATGACGCTGAAGCTGATGACCTACGAGCCGTCCGGAGCGCCGATCGCGGCGGCAACACTGGGGCTGCCAGAGCAGGCCGGGGGCGAGCGCAACTGGGACTACCGCTTCACCTGGATCCGCGACGGGTCGCTGACCATGCACGCTCTTGCCGGGCTTGGCTACCTGGAAGAGGCGGCGAAGTTCGGCGCTTGGATGCGCGACCGCGCAATCGCGGGCGCCAAGTCCAACGGGACGGGCCCGCTGAAGATCATGTACCGGGTCGACGGGTCGTCTGACCTGACCGAGGAGGTTCTCGACCACTTCGAGGGCTGGCGCGGTTCGCGGCCCGTGCGCATCGGTAACGGCGCAGCCAACCAGCTTCAGCTGGATATCTACGGCGAGGCGATGGACGCGATTCTCGCGTCGGATAACTTCGGAACGCCGATCGCGCACAGCGGCTGGATAGCCATGACCAGGATCATCGACTGGGTCGCTGACAACTGGGACCAGCCGGATGAGGGCGTGTGGGAGACACGCGGTGGCCGCCAGGACTTCACCTACGGCCGCTTCCAGTGCTGGGTGGCGCTGGACCGGGCGATCCGGCTCGCCGAGCGACACGGCCGGCCCGCCAATGTCGCCACGTGGGCGGTGGAACGGGACCGCATATACAACCAGATCATGGCCCGGGGCTGGAACAACAAGGTCAAGGCCTTCACTCAGCACTACTCCACCGACGTGCTGGACTCCTCGCTGCTCCTGATGCCGATCGAGGGCTTCGTCTCGCCGACCGACCCGATGTGGCTGTCCACGCTGGAGCGCATGGACAGCGAGCTCGTATCAGACAGCCTGGTCTACCGGTACAACCCGGCCGCGTCACCGGACGGGCTGCACGGCGACGAGGGTACCTTCTCGCTGTGCACGTTCCTCTACGTGGACGCGCTTGCCAGGGCCGGACGGCTCGACGACGCGGTACTGACCTTCGAGAAGATGCAGACGTACGGTAACCACCTTGGCCTGTTCTCCGAGGAGATCGACTCCACCGGCGGGCAGCTCGGCAACTTCCCGCAGGCCTTTACTCACCTGGCGCTGATCAATGCCGCGATCACGCTCAACCGGGAACTGGACCGGCACGCTGGCAAGACCGAACTGGCTGCCACGATCACCGCCTAAAGGCCGCCGGAGGCGCGGGCTGGGTGATGCGTGCGCCGCGTCGGCGGGGGAAGTGAGGTCTGCATGACTGACCACTACGACGTCATCGTCGTCGGAAGCGGCGCCGGCGGCGGAACCCTCGCGCATACCCTGGCACCGACTGGCAAGAAGATCCTGCTGATCGAGCGCGGCAATTTCCTGCCCCGGGAGATGGGTAACTGGGATCCGGGTGCCGTATTCGTCGACGGCAAGTACATCTCCCCCGACACCTGGTACGACAAGGCCGGAAAGGCGTTCCAGCCGCAGGTGCACTACTACGTCGGTGGCGCAACCAAGATGTACGGCGCGGCGCTATACCGGCTGCGGCCCGCCGACTTCGGCGAGATCAAGTACTCGGACGGCAGCTCGCAGCCGTGGCCACTCAGCTACGACGACCTCGAGCCGTTCTACACCAGGGCCGAGTGGCTGTACCAGGTGCACGGCGATCACGGTGAGGACCCGACCGAGGGGCAGGCGTCCCGGCAGTACCCGTGGCCCGCTGTCTCGCACGAGCCGCGCGTCCAGCAGATCTCGGACGACCTGGCCAGCGCCGGCTACCACCCGTTCCACGCCCCGTGCGGGATCATGCTGGACGAGGAGCGCCGCCCGGCCAGCACGTGCATCCGGTGCGCCTGGTGCGATGGCTATCCGTGCCTTGTTCATGCCAAATCCGACGCCGAGGTGATCGCGGTTCGCCCGCTTATCGGCCTGCCTAACGTGACCTTGCTGCTGGACACTGAGGTCACGGCGCTGCGTACGGATTCCACGGGCGCTGCCGTGAGCGAGGTCGTGACGCAGCGCGGCGGCGAGACGGAGTCCTACAGCGCGGACATCGTGGTCCTGGCCGCCGGGGCCGCTAATACTGCCAGGATCCTGCTGATGTCGGCCTCCGATCGGCATCCGGCTGGGCTGGCCAATGGCTCGGATCAGGTCGGGCGCAACTACATGTTCCACAACAGCAAGGCGATCGCCGCGCTGGACAAGGAGCCGAACGGCACGGTCTTCCAGAAGACGCTCGGCGTCAACGACTTCTACCTCGCCGACGACACCACCGAGCTCGGTCCGCTTGGCAACATCCAGATGCTCGGCAAGTCGAACGCGGGAGCGATGAAGGGTGAGGAGCCTAAGCTCACCAAGCTCGCCCCGCGCTGGGCCCTGGACGAGGTAGCAAGGCACTCGGTCGACTTCTGGCTGACCACCGAGGACCTGGCCAAGCCCGGCAACAGGGTGACCGTGGATCGCGATGGCCGCATCCACCTGACCTACAGCTTCACCTGCAGCGCGGAGGCTGACGCGCTGTACGGGAAGTTCAAGGAGATGCTGAACTCGATCGGGATGTCGGCGCATCACGTACTGTCCAAGAACTTTTACTTGGACATGAACATCCCGATCGCTGGCGTGGCGCACCAGGCGGGTACGTGCCGGTTCGGCTCCGATCCCGCCACCTCGGTGGCTGACGTCAACTGCAAGGCGCACGAGCTGGACAACCTCTACGTCGCGGACACCAGCATCTTCCCGAGCATCGGCGCGGTGAATCCCGCGCTGACGGTGATGGCCAACGCGATCCGGGTGGGCGACCACATCGCCGAGCGGCTGCGCTGACGACAGCAGGGATCGGCACGACAGGGGGCATCGCGCAACGACCGGAGGGGACTGGGCGTGGAGCGTTATCCGAACATCGCAGATCACGGCCTTATCGGGGATCTGCAGACCGCGGCGCTAGTGACCGACACCGGGATCATCGACTGGTTCTGCTGCCCGAGGTTCGACTCGCCGAGTGTTTTCGCGTCCTTGCTCGACGCGGACAAGGGCGGCTTCTGCCAGATCGCCCCGCAGCAGTCCAACTACGTGACCAGGCAGCTTTACCTGCCAGAAACGGCCATCCTGGTGACCAGGTTCATGACCGCCGACGGCGTCGGTGAGCTACTCGACTTCATGCCGGTTCTAGCCGGCAGCAGGCCGACCGACCGGCACCGGGTGGTCCGGATGCTGCGAGTTGCCCGGGGCACCATGAGCTTCGCCATGGACCTGCAGCCCAGGTTCGATTACGGTCGCGCCAAGCACAAGGCCGAACTGTCTGCCAATGGCGCTGTCCTGCGCTCAGACCAGATGCGGCTCACCGTGCACATGTCGGCTGGCGGCGGTGCGAAGAACGGGGCCGCCCTGCAGAAGGCAGGCAACGGCGTGCGGGCGTCCTGGATCTTGCGTGAGGGCGAGTCCGCTGGCGTCATCATCGAGTCGATGGGCGGCCCGCCGAAGCGGGTGGCGACAGCGGAGCTGGAGCGCCTGCTCGACGACACGACGAGGTTCTGGCGCGACTGGCTGAAGAAGAGCACTTACACCGGGCGCTGGCGCGAGATGGTCTCCCGCTCCGCGATGACGCTCAAGCTGCTTACCTACGATCCGACGGGCGCTCCGGTGGCAGCGGTCACCACGGGGCTGCCGGAAAGTCCCGGCGGCGAGCGGAACTGGGACTACCGCTACACCTGGATCAGGGACGGGTCCTTCTCGATCTACGCCCTGCTTGGCCTGGGCTACCTGGAAGAGGCAGCAAAGTTCGCGGTCTGGCTCAGGCAACGGGTCGACCAGCGAGTCGGCGGCAAGTCGGGGCCACTGAAGATCATGTACCGGGTAGACGGGTCGTCGGACCTCGACGAGCAGGTGCTCAAGCACTTCGAGGGATGGCGCGGCGCCAAGCCGGTCAGGATCGGCAACGGCGCCGCCGATCAGCTCCAGCTCGACATCTACGGCGAAGCGATGAACGCCATGTTCCTTGGTGCCCAGCACATCGGATATGCGGTTCCGCACCGCGGCTGGCTCGCGCTCGCTGACATGGTCGACTGGGTAGCTGAGCACTGGGATCAGCCCGAGGAGGGAATCTGGGAGACCAGAGGCGGTCGCAAGGACTTCACGTACGGCCGGTTCCAGTGCTGGATCGCGCTGGACCGCGCGATCAGGCTCGCCGAGCACGCGGGCAAGCCGGCGAACATCGCACGCTGGGTACTCGAGCGCGACCGGATCTACAACCAGATCATGGAACGGGCGTGGAAGCCGTCGGTCAAGGCATTCACCCAGCACTACGACACCGACGTGCTGGACTCGTCGCTGCTGATGATGCCGTTGCTCGGGTTCGTCGCCCCGCGTGACCCCATGTGGGTGTCAACCCTGGCCGCCATGGACTCCACGCTGGTCTCCGACAGCCTGGTCTACCGGTACAACCCGGCAATGACGCCGGACGGCCTGCGCGGCAGCGAGGGAACCTTCTCGCTGTGCACGTTCTGGTATGTCGACGCGCTGGCCAGGGCAGGCAGGCTGGAGGAGGCGGAACTGATCTTCGAGAAGATGCACACCTACGCCAATCACCTCGGCCTGTACTCCGAGGAAATAGGGCAGACCGGCGAGCAGCTCGGCAACTTCCCGCAGGCGTTCAGCCACTTGTCGCTGATCGGCGCCGCCATCAACCTGGACTACCAGCTCGATCACGGCGCGGGCGTGGTCGAGTCGGTCCTAGTCGGCGCGCGGTAATCCGCGCGATGGCGCACGACAGGTACTACGGCTAGGGTGCCGCCGTGATCGTCATCGTGGCCGGCGTCTCAGGGTGCGGCAAGACCACCGTGGCGGCCCTGCTCAGCGGGCGGCTTGGCTGGCCTTATACCGACGCTGACCTGCTGCATCCCGCGTCCAATATCGCCAAGATGTCCAGCGGCATACCGCTGACCGACCAGGACAGGCAGCCCTGGCTTTCGCGGATTGGGGCCTGGATGGACGAGCGGATCAGCGCGGCCGAGTCGGCCATCATCGCCTGCTCGGCGCTGAAGCGCAGCTATCGCGAGGCACTGCTGCACGGACGCCCGGAGGCCAGGATCGCCATGCTGATGATCGACCGCGAGGTCGCGGTGCAGCAGCAGGCAGCCAGGCACGGTCACTTCTTCGATCCGCGCCTGCTCGGCAGCCAGTTCGCCGACCTCGAGCCGCCCGCGGCTGACGAGCCGTCGGTCATCGCCGTGCCCGTGCTCGGCACGGCGGAGGCAACCGCTGACGAGGTCATCCGGCTGCTCCAGCTGCCCGATGGGACCGCGCAAGCAGGCGGGCACTGTGGCTGAAGTCGGCGGGCAGCATGTTTGAGCAGGCCGCGGGCCTGGCGGTGCTGGCGGCGATCTCGCCGCAAGCGATGCTGGTCGCTGCGCTCTACCTGGCTTCCGAACGGCCCGGACGGATGACGGCGGTCTACGTTATCGGCGGATTCGTGATCGTGGCTGTCATCGGCGTCGTTGCCCTTATCGCGATCAGGGACGCGGGCCTGAGCCATCACAGTCAGCACCACGCCAGATACGGGCTCCGGCTGGCACTTGGCATCGTCGCGCTCATCGCCGCCGTCGTCATCGCGCGCCGCAAGCCCAAGCCGCCCGATCCGGCGAAGCCGAAGAAGCCGAACCTGATCCAGCGGATGTCGTCAGCGCCGAGGGCTCGCGTGGCGTTCGTGGTCGGACTCGTCATCTTCGGGCCGTCGGTCAGCTTCATCGCTGCCGTCCAGGTCGTCGCGACTGCCAAGGCCAGCGAGATCTCGACGATAGGCGCCATGGCGATGATCGTCGTCATCACGGTGGCCTTCGCGTGGATCCCGCTGGTCGCGTACCTGATCTCGCCGGAAGGCACGGTACGCGGGATCAGGGCGATTGAGGCGTGGATGGGCGAGCACGGCAAGCAGATCCTGGTCACGGCGATCGGGCTGATCGGCGTCCTACTGGTGATCCAGGGGATCATCGGGCTCAGCTGACGTATTCCTCGCCGGGAGTTTCTGGTGGCGGTCTGTGGTCGTCGCGGTGGCGGTCCCGGAGCCTTGGTGTGCTTGCCTGCCGAACCGCAGGTACGCCGTCAGCGCGGCGATGATGACCGCGATGCCTAGGCCGAGCCAGAAGGCGCCCTCCTCGTCGTGCGTCTCGATGATGACGTCAAGGAAGGTGATCGCGGCCACCAGGATGAGCATCGAGACGATGCGGGCCTTGAGGTCTTCCAGATCGTGCATTCTCAGCCAGCTCGGCAGGTACATCGTGTTCGGCGAGGTGTCGTGGCCGATGAACAAGAAATAGAAGCCGAACGCGGCGATCAGCAGTGTGGCGCCGACCAGGTACGTGTCCATGACCACCAGGAAGCGCCCGGTTGCAGTGGTGATCTTGAAATGCTCCTGGAACAGCTCGATCACGGTATGGACGAATACGACGCAACCGTAGATAAAGGAGCCCGCTGAGTCGATGAGCAGGAAGATAACCGGAATCAGGATCATCAGGCGGGCTCGTGCGAGCATTCGCTCGAACCGCACCTGGATCGCCGGGATCGAACGCTCGCTTGTCGCGGCAGGCGGTGCAAGACCGGGCGGGCTGTCAGGATCGGCCATAGGCCAGCATCATCCCGCATGGCCCCGGGGCCACGCCGCGGCCCCTGCCTTCGGGGGCATCCGGCCAGCACGGCGAGCTCCCGAAGGGGCTGCGGACATGACAGCGCCCCCGGAAGCTGCTGCTCGCGAGGGCGTGCCTAGGTCGGTGTGAGGTCGCCTCTCGGCAGAAGGCTCAACGCGGCTCCAGCCGGACGGTAGTCCGCGAAGGCAGTGGATTAGGCCCGGGGGACACAATCACACCGACGAACTCAGTAACGCCTGTGACCGGTGGTGTATTCCGGCGCGCTTGCGCTGATCTCGGTGGCCTCCCGGCGGCGCTACGCTGAGAACTCAGGTGTGATGCGGCGAAGGAGTGGTTCGGCAGTGGTTGCGGACACCCCGGCCATCGGCTGCGTCGGCAAGATCGTCATCGCCACGCGCGGATCAGCTGGGCCCGGCGAGGTCCTGGTCAAGATCCGCGGCGGGACCGAGTCCTTCATTGCCTGGTCACCCGAGCCACTGCCCAAGGGCACCACGGTCCTGGTGATAGAGGAGCGCGGCAACCGGACTGTGGACGTCAGCCCGTGGACCGACCCGCTCGACCCCCTTGCGGCGCTGCCATGACTGTGCAAGCGTGGTTGGCCCATTCGCCCGTTACATTGGCAAAATCTCTCTTTATCAGGAGATAAAGATGCTCGGTTATCGTGTCCCGAGGCCCGACCAGGCAATGCTGATCTCTGGCGGCAGGTACGGAATGAACGGAGCGCCGTTCAAGGTGGTGACCGGTCACGGCGCATTCGTGCTGCCCTTCACGCGGCGCGCGAATTACCTCACGCTTGCAATGTGCGAGGCGGAGGTCTCTGAAACCTGCGTCACGAAGCAGGGCATTGCGCTCAACGTCCGGGCCGTCATCGCCTTCAAGGTCGGCGGCGACCAGGAGAGCATCGTCAACGCCGGCCAGCGATTCCTCTCCGACCAGGACCAGATGTCCACCCTGACCGGCCGGATCTTCGCCGGGCACCTGCGCTCGATCATCGGATCGATGACGGTCGAGGAAATCGTGACCGAGCGGCAGAAGCTCGCGACCGAGGTGCTCGACGGCTCGAAGGAGGAGATGGCCAAGATCGGCCTGGCCGTCGACTCGCTCCAGATCCAGTCGATCGACGACATGAACAGCGGCTACATCGACGCGATGGCGGCCCCGCACAACGCCGCGATACAGCGGCAGGCGCAGATTGCCCAGGCGCAAGCGCAGCAGGCGGCGGCGGAGGCGCAGCAGCAGTCGCAGCGCGCGCAGGCCGAGTACGCGCGGCAGACCGCGGTCGTCCAGGCGCAGTACAAGGCCGAGATCGACCGGGCCCAGGCGCAGGCCGGCCAGGCTGGTCCGCTGGCGGAGGCGCAGGCGCAGATGGAAGTGCTGGCGGCGCAAGCTGATCTGGCCAAGCGGCAGGCAGAGCTGCGCGAGCGCCAGCTCGTGAGCGAGGTCATCAAGCCAGCCGAAGCCGAGGCCGAGAAGGTCCAGATCCTCGCCAAGGCGGACGCTCAGCGGGTCACCTTGCAAGCTGAGGCGGCCGCGTCGCACAACCGGG
>JASHXW010000246.1 GCA_030043395.1 Streptosporangiaceae bacterium | reverse complement strand
AACAAGCCGTTCCTGGTGCAGTACTGGCTCTGGGCGAAGCAGGCCGCGCTGTTCCGCTTCGGGACCTCGATCCAGACGTCCCTGTCCGTCAGCAGTGAGATCGGGGCGCGCCTGCCCCTGACCTTGTTCCTGGGGATCTACTCCTTCGTCCTCACGATGATCTTCGGGATCGGGCTCGGCGTGCTCTCCGCCTTGCGGCGCGGCGGCATCGTCGACCGGGGACTGGTCGGCGCGGCGATGCTCGGCCTGTCCACTCCCGCGTTCGTGGCCGGCGTCGCCTTGCTCTTCGTCTTCGCGATCAAGGTCCGCTGGTTCCCCGCGTACGGGGTGGGCACGGGGTTCTTCCAGGAGTTCTGGCACCTTACCCTCCCGGCCGTCGCCCTGGCCGTGACGACCGTGGCCTATGTCTCCAGGCACACCCGGGCCGCGATGATCGGCACCCTGGACCAGGACTACGTGGTGTTCGCGCGGGCGCGCGGGCTCTCGTCGCGGCGGGTGCTCGGAACGTACTTGCTCCGCAACGCCCTCATCCCGGTGATCACTATCAGCGGCGTCATCTTGTCGTCCCTGATCGTCGGCGTGGTCCTGGTGGAAGTCACCTTCTCGCTGCCGGGCCTCGGCTCGCTTCTCGTGACCGCGGCGACCACGAAGGACCTGCCCGTGCTCCAGGGCGTCGTGATGCTCTTCGCGGTCGTCATCGTCGTCGCCAACTTGATGGCAGACGTCATCTACATGATGGTTGACCCGCGCATTCGAGTTGGGGAGCGCTCGACGTGACCACCGTAGACCCGGGCCTGGTCCTCGCCGAGGAACGGCAGCTGGTCGGCACGCGTGCCCGCCGCCATGTCGCTTCCCCGATCATCTGGCTGTCCTTCGTCATCATCGCCGGAGTGCTGCTGATGGCAGTCTTCGGCGCGCTCCTCGCCCCGCAGAACCCCGCTGCCCAGCACCTGGCGATCGTCGATGCCCCGCCGTCAGGCGCGCACTGGCTCGGGACCGACCAGCTCGGCAGGGACGTGCTCTCCCGGGTTATCGCCGGGGCGCGGACCGCCTTCTTCGGGCCACTGGTCATCGCCGCGGCCTCGTTCCTCCTGGGTAATCTCCTCGGCCTGTTCGCGGGCTACCGGGGCGGGCTGGCCGACTCGGTCATCATGCGCTGGGTCGACTTCATGTGGTCGCTCCCCTCCCTGGTCATCCTCGTCGTCGTGGCCGGCGCGGTGGGAGGCAGCTACTGGCTGGCAGTCGCCGTCCTGATCGTGCTGACCGTGCCGTTCGACACCCGCGTCATCCGCGGCGCGACGCTGGAGCAGAAACCGCGCCCGTACGTGGAGGCGGCGCAAACCCTCGGGGTGCCCAGGTGGAAGATCATGCTCTTCCACATCTGGCCGAACGTCTCCCCCGTTGCCGTGGCGAACACGTGCCTGGTGTTCGCTGGCTCGCTGGTGACCCTGGCCGGCCTGGAGTTCCTCGGGCTTGGCCTTCCGCCAGGTACTCCGGACTGGGGACTGATGCTGTCGCAGAACGAGGCGCTGCTCTTCACCAACCCGCTCGCCACCATCGCCCCGGGCGTGATGATCGTGCTGACCGCGATCTCGATGAACCTGATCGGCGACTGGCTCTACGAGCGGCTCGTCAGCCGGGGAGCCGGCCGGTGATCCCCGAGTCGCTGGAAGCCGTCATGGGAGACGCGGCTCTCGGACCGGTGCTCGAGGTCGAGGGACTGCGGATCGAGCGCGTGCGCGCGGACCGCCGCGAAACGATCGTCACGGCCGTTGACCTCGCGCTCGGCCCGGGCGAGACGATCGGGATCGTCGGCGAGTCGGGCAGTGGCAAGTCGATGACGGCCCGCGCGATCATGGGCCTGCTGCCCTCTGGCCTGGCCGCCCGCGGCATGGTCCGCTACCAGGACCGCAACCTGCTGGCACTCAAGGAGCGAGACTGGCGGTCCATCCGCGGCAGCGAGATCGGCCTGATCTTGCAGGACCCGTTCACGATGCTCAACCCGGTGCTGACCTGCGGCACGATCATCGAGGAGTCACTGCTTCAGGAGCAGCGCCTCAGCCGGGCCGACCGGCGCGCTGAGGTGATCCGCCGCCTTGCCGAAGTCGGGATCCGCGACGAGTCAGTCGCCGACCGCTATCCGTTCCAGCTGTCCGGCGGGATGCGGCAGCGAGTCGGGATCGCGGCGGCGCTGGCTCGCGACCCGCGTGTCCTCATCGCCGACGAGCCCACCACCGCGCTTGACGTCACCACCCAGCGAGACGTCCTCGCGCTGATCAAGGGCATCCAGGCAGCCCGGGGCATGAGCCTGATCCTGATCACGCACGACCTGCGCGTCGCCTTCGCCATCTGCGATCGCGTCTACGTCCTCTACGCCGGCTCGCTGGTCGAGGTCGGCACCTCGGCCGAGCTCGACGCCGAGCCGCTGCACCCCTACTCCCTCGGGCTGCTTCTTTCCGAGCCGTCGCCCGAGCGAGCTGGCGAGCTGGTCGCGATCCCTGGCTCGGTCCCGGCCCCCGACGACGTCGCCGAGATGTGCGTGTTCGCACCGCGGTGCAGCTGGGTGGCACCCGCCTGCACCGAGGGATCTCCGCAACTGGCCGAAGTCGAGCCAGGCCGCTTCTCCGCGTGCATCCGCCTGCCCGAGATCCGCGGCGAGATGGCCGCCCTGCGGCAGCGCGGTGAGCACGAGGACCGCGCTGACACCTCGGCGCAGGGACTGTCGACCGCGCTGATATCAGTCCAGGATGCCCGCAAGGTCTTCCGCACCGGCCGCCGCACGGTCACCGCGCTCGACGGCGTTTCGATCGAGGTCGGCGAGCATGAGAGCGTCGGCATCGTCGGCGAGTCCGGCTCAGGGAAAACAACCCTGGCCCGCATCCTCGTCGGCCTCGAGCAGGCGACCAGCGGCCAGATCGCCATCGACGGCATCCCCGCGAGCAACTGGGCCAAGCTCAGCGACAGGGACCGGCGCAAGCTGCGCAGCACCGTCCAGATCGTCTTCCAGGATCCCTATTCCAGCCTGAACCCGATGCGGGGCATCGGCTCGATCCTGCGAGAAGCGATCACCATCGGCGAGCCGGCGATGAAAGACCGCAATGCCGAGGTCGCGAACCTCCTGCGCTCGGTCGGCCTGCCGCCCGACTACGCCCGCCGCAAGCCAGTGGCCCTGTCCGGCGGCGAGCGCCAGCGCGTGGCCATCGCCCGGGTGCTCGCGGCCCAGCCCCGCATCCTCATCTGCGACGAGCCGGTTTCGGCGCTCGACATGTCCGTCCAGGCGCAGATCCTGAACCTGCTCATCACCCTGCGGGCTGAGCGCGGCCTCGGTTACCTCTTCATCACACACGACCTGGCCATCGTCCGCCAGGTCACCGAGCGCCTCTACGTCATGCACAACGGGAAGGTCGTCGAGTCGGGCTCGACCGAGGACGTCCTGAACAACCCCAGTGACCCCTATACGGTCACCTTGCTCAAGTCAGTTCCGCGCTCCGAGAAGGAATGGCTCGCCGCGGCCCAGGACTGAGGAAAGAAGGACGAGTGCAGGCCATTCGTCCGGGGCGCAGGCGTTAGCTGCGGTAGGCGACGGTGGCGTAGTAGTCGGCGCTCCGGCCCACCATGTCCCCGCTCACGTACACAGTGGTCCCGGCGGGGCTTACCGCGACAGTGTTGGCGATGCCGTCGGGGTTCCCGGGGAGGCGGTAGCGGCTGGCCCACAGCCGGCGGCCGCTGGTGGCGCGGTAGGCGACGGTGGCGTAGCCGTCAAGCGGGCCGCCGCCGCCGGAACCGGTCCCGGTCACGTAGACGATGGTCCCGGCCGGGCTGACCGCCACCGAGTTGGCCTGATACCCGGGGTAGCGGCTGGCCCACAGCTGCTGGCCGGTCGCGGCGCGGTAGGCGACGGTCGCATATTCGATCCCGGTCCGGCCCTTGCTGGT